>JAESTW010000236.1 GCA_016763395.1 Kofleriaceae bacterium | reverse complement strand
TGCCACTTGGTATGGTGGAATTTTCGGTGTAACTCAAATCGCCTTTAACAAAGGTATTTTTAATTTCGTTACTCAAGGTGCTTTTTGGTACGTCTCTTATATTATATTTGCCTTTTTCATCGTTCATAAAGTATCCGCCTATCAAGCAGTAACTCTGCCGGACTTAATTGGGAAAATGTTTGGGCCCAAGGCTTCCTGGCTCTTGCGCTTTTGGTGCGTGTCACAGCGATCCGAATCGGCGATTTCGCCTCTTTGCACGACATCGTTTGCGTCTTGAAGGTGAAGTGGGCTCGTTGAGTGAGACTGAAGTCCAGGCCAATCTCAACGCAACCCAATGTTTTGTGCAATCTGGCTCAGATGACGCGTGGCTCCTTCTCAAACCACTTGATAGTTCGGCAGGCGGCTACTATCACGTGGGCAAAGAAATGTTTGGCGGCGGTGACGTTTTTCTATCTACCAGCGACCCGGACTACGTGACGATCGCGTCATGGGTCGATGGGATTCTTCCGGCTGGCACTGGCTGTGTTGATGGTGAAGAGCAATGAAGGCTTGGTTTGCGATAGTCGTTTGCATAGGCATTGTGGTTCATTGTA
Source organism: Kofleriaceae bacterium (assembly GCA_016763395.1). GTDB lineage: Bacteria > Myxococcota_A > Polyangia > Haliangiales > Haliangiaceae > NORP324. Next base: position 2,953 of record JAESTW010000236.1, on the reverse strand, counting down.
CATCGAGTGCTTACGCCTTTCACGACGCACGGTCTTTTGAAACACCCATGGTCGAAGGTGGCGGCGGCGGACAATACTTCTCGGGTTCTCCTCGGTGGAAGCGCTACGATTGCTCGGTTTGTCATGTCGGCGGACAAGCGAGTTTGCGCATCGCGAGTTTGCCTGCTGAGCTCATTGACGATGGAGTTTGGTTACCCAATCGAAGCTATCAACTCGTTGTGGAGTTGGTCGGTGAAAGACAAGGGCTATCATCGAAGACAAACCACAATGGTCTCATCGTCGAAGTCGTTGACGGAAAAAACAATCCTGTTTCTTGCCTCGTAGCATCGACTCCATTGGTAAAACTCTCACCAGGTGGAAATATTCTGATCGGAACAAATACCCCCTCTGTCACCCGCTGGGTCTTTGAATTCGACACTCCTCGTGCTAGCACAGGACCACTGGGCATTTATATCGCTGTAGTCGATGGCAATGGAGCGAATCAGGCTGACCAAGAGGGTGTAGACATGGCTGGCGACGATATAGCGACCTTTGCACGAACGCTGTGTCTACAAGGCAGGACCTGCGACTACGATCTGACACAAGCAACTTCATCGGACACGACAAGCATCGTGCGAGAAGGGTGCAGTGTTGCAAGCACGAATGTGGGGGACGGTTCTTGGCTCCTGTGTTTGTTCTTTATAGGTGTTGCAGGACGTCGCCGGCGCGGACCGAGATACGACAAGCAATGGTTCGAAAGTTAGATTGCAGTACGCCGAGCTTCGGTGTATTAAGGACAGATGGCCAGAGTCCTTTGAGCCCCGCGCCTTTTCTCGTAACCGTGAGTTCCCAAAGGACTAGACTATGATTCAGAAACTCTCCACTCTTCCCCTGCTCTGCTTGGGCCTTTCCTTCACTGCTTGTTCTTCGGACAACACCGTACAGCCGTGTGATGAAACAACTCCCAACAATGACACCACCGCGAGTGCGACCGAAACGCTCATTAGCGGCACACAGCTATCGGATTTCCTACCGAAGCGGCAGATCTGTCCGCCTGGGGATGTGGACGTATACAAAGTGACGCTCCCCGAAGGAAGTGAGTTGCGCAGTGTGATCTTAGGCTCGGACCTCGCAGCTCTCCGTGTTCAGTTTTTGGGGGAGGATGGCAGCGCCCTGGACGTCGCGCAAACAGACGCCTCGCTCGGACAAGGAGAGTACGTAGTGTCCTCTGCGCGGGAGCAGGTTGTCTACCTTAGCATCGCTGGTGCAGATGCTGCGTCAACAGCTACTTATGATCTATCGCTCTTGTTGGTCATCGATGGAGTTGGCGGTGGTGATGGAGGGGTTGGCGGCGGTGATGGTGGAACCGATACAGACGAAGATACAGACGAAGATACAGACGAAGATACAGACGAAGATACAGACGAAGATACAGACGAAGATTAACTTGGAGCCCGTTATCATCGGTGGCGACCTTATCGTTGCAAATAGAGATCGCATTTGAGGTCACGAATGGGTGATGTCGTGACGGCTGAGAGCTAGAGTCTGCAGCATGGGAATGAAAGCTCGAACGAGTGTAGATGTTTTCGAACAGCTGGCATGGCCAAGCTACGTTCCAACTCAAATTCCCGTGCCCGAGTTTGTGTGGAAGACGCCCTTTTCTTGGAATCGAGATACGCCGAAAGGGCCATACCTAGGTCTGCCTCGCGGTTTGGAAACGGGCTTTCGCAAGAAGCTGCCTCATGGTGCTCTATGTGGGTTGGGACTTGCGACGAGCGAGTGGATTGTACTGGCACTGTGGCCAACCCTGTCCGGTGCGCAACAAAGACAGGCATGGCGAACGATACAGTGGGCTTGGCTAAGGCACCTACTGGTCTCCGACTGGCTGAGCAAGAAATACCAGCTGGAACAACTGACGGCGCTGCACCAGCAGCCCAACATCGAAGTCCGGGTGGGCGCCATCCCCGTCCACAGCTCAGGCAAGATCCCGTTCGCCCGCGTGATCCACAGCAAGTACATGACCGTCGACGGCAAGACGCTCTGGCTGGGCACCAGCAACTGGTCCAAGGGCTACTTCACCCAGTCGCGCAACGTCGCGCTGATTCTGCGCAAGCCCGAGCTGACGGCCTCCGCGGAGCTGATTCACGACACGCTGTGGAACGGCCGCTACGTCAAGCCGATCACCGAGTGGGCCAAGTCGCGCTAGAGTCGGGTGTGGGCGGGCCATTGGTTGCGACGCACTCTGGCGAGCCAACTGCTTGCCACAGAGGGCCTAGCAGTTGGCTGGCAAGTAGACGCCGCTCCCACAGGCACCAGAAAACACAGCGCAACCAAACACTGCCAAGGCCAACGCTACCTACTCAGCTTGTACTTGGCCCAGGCGTGATACTTCGAGCTGCTCGGATAGAGCGCCTCGATCCGCGAGAGGGCACGGCGCGCGAGTAGCTGGTTGCCTTGCAGATCCGCGAGCCAGGCGACGTAGTACCAGGCCTCGCCCAGCATGCGATCCGCTTCGACGGCCTGCTCGAACGCCTTCAGCGCCTGCGCGGTCTTGCGCTGCTCATGGAGCGCCAGACCCAGGTTGTAATGGAACCGCGCGCGGTTGCGCTTGTAGTTGGCCGCAGGACTGGCGGCCAGCGCGCGCTCGAACAACAACCCGGCCTTGCGGAATCGCTTCTGCTGGAAGTGAATGAAACCGATGTCGTTGTAGGCCTCGGCCAGCGTGCTGTCGAAGGCGATCGCAGCCTTCAGCTCGCGCAGGATTATCGCAGTCGGCTGGCCTCGCTTCTTGTGGATCAGCGCCAGCAAGTAGTGACCCTGCCCCCAGCCCCGCTTGATACGCAAGGACTCGCGCAGCGCCTTCTCGGCGGCGCGATAGGCACGATTGATGAAGTGCTTCGCGGCATTTGCAGAGAGACGCTCGAACGCCTCCGTCTCCGTTCCCGCGCGCATGTTGTTGTTGTCAGGCTTCAGC
>JAESTW010000235.1 GCA_016763395.1 Kofleriaceae bacterium | reverse complement strand
GGCATTACCGCTCGCTACTTCGACTACAACTCGGACACCACCGGCGACCAAGACGAGAGCGGCTATACGACCGACGCCGGCTTCATTTTTACAGTCGCCAGCAGCCTGCGCATTGCAGCAGTCGGACACAATCTTCTCGGCAGTAACGCTACATCCTACCCGCGCGGATTCGGGACCGGACTCTCCTTTGCGCCAGGTGGTCCGCTGAGTATCAGCGTAGACAGCTTGTGGAATCTTGAGCTAGAGGACGACCAGAAATCCGGGCGTTTTGGCGGCGGTCTCGAATATCTCTTCGCAGCGCAAGACGGTATCAGCCGTTACCCTATCCGTTTTGGCGGTGTTTTCGACCGCGCTAGCGATGAAGGGTACCTCAACTTCGGACTCGGATTCTCCAGCGCAAAGCTAGGACTGGATATAGGCGGACGAAAACAAGTGTCCGGTACTGGCGACGAGTTTATTGTCCAAATAGGCCTCAGCTTAGTCGGTGCTGTCCCGCAAGCGAGACGTTAACCTCACTTGAGTTTAGACTCACCCGAGGTTACGCAGCGTCAAGAAGGCGCAAATTCGGCCGTAGAGACTCTCTAATACAATCTAGAATCCGGGTAGTGCCGTTTCCGTCAACGAGTGCGGACAAACGTTCCCCTTGCATTTGTCGTTGTTTGGAGTCTTCGAAAAACTCCGACAAGGAGCTACTGAGTTCGTTGTCGCTAAGCTCGTCCATTGGCATGATAGACCGAGTGGCTTCCTCTTCCGCGAGTCTCCGTACTTCTCGTGTCCTATCACTATCGTTGGCGATTACTAGCGAAGGTACTCCGAGATATGCAAGTAGCCCAATCGGTGAGTCGGGACAAACAACCGCAGCGTCACAGTAAAAGAGAGTATCCGCCACCGCACTCGGACCGACATGCTCAATCGTATAGCCTTGAGCGCACGCATCACGTGTCGCGGCATTCAATATCGGACAATCGATTGGTCCGCTGACACACAGAATACTCGTTTGCGTGGGTGATGGCATTGAGTTGAGAATTCGAGCAGTGTTGTGCTCGTCAATACTGCTAATATAGTACCTCGGAATTCTTCCCACTTCAGTCATAGTGGGTTTTGCCCAACGAGTAATCTCCGGATCGAGCACCTGAAACTTTGGTCCGAGCAGTAGCGATGAATCTGCTCGACATGTATAGAAACGTTCATCAGCTGCGAAGCCACTGTTGATGACCAATTGCACCGGCAGTGTTCTTTCGCCACCATCATCGATAACCGCAGTAAATAGGCTTTGAGCACTCGTTTCGAGGTACTTGCTCTCAAATACGGCACCATCAATGACGATTGCGGATGCCCCAATACTCGTAGCTACCTCTAGTAACTCTTCGCAGTCAGCCATAGAGCCAATCGTGGAATCAATACTCGAAACTCCAATACCGCGCTGTCCTAGGATGGACTCAATCTCATCATCGCGCTCATTCAACGCAAAGTGTGCCCGCCCTCCCCGTTGCTCGTGAGCAGTCGCCAAGTACAAACAACGCTCCATCGATCTACGGCCGATCGCTCCGCGTCCATCAATTCGAAAAATTATGAGGTTCTTTGTTGGCATCAGGCTACTTCTTTCAACATGGTTCGGGTTGCTGCGAGGTCTAGTCGCAATTCAGGGCGATCACTTCTATATACAAATCCAGCAGGCAAAGGCTTGCCGGGTTTTTCAGTGGGAACATGGTCGTGAAAACTGAACTCCGGCCAAATAACCAACAACTCATCTAAATCTCGTGTGCGTAGACACTCATCGGAGCTCACCAAGGTCTCGTGGAGTTTCTCTCCCGGACGGATTCCGATGGTCTCTCGCGGCACACCTGGCGCTATGGCGTCTGCCAAGGTGGTAATGTCCGAAGTTGGCAGTTTGGGAATGAATATCTCACCGCCGACCATTCTCTCAAGGCCTTGCCTAACTAGCCGGACAGCACCGGCCATGTCAATCCAAAAACGAGTCATTCGCTCGTCGGTAATCGTCAGCTTGCCCGACTGGCACTGCCGGCGAAAGAGAGGGATTACGCTGCCAGCACTGCCCATCACGTTGCCATACCGGACAAGAGAGAAACGTGTGCGTTTGGATCCTGAGTACGCATTGGCGGCGATCATCAGTTTCTCCATACACAGCTTCGACGCCCCATAGAGATTTACCGGGGCAACGGCCTTGTCCGTACTGAGTCCAAGAACTTTCTCAACGCCGGCATTGATCGCTGCTTCAACGATATTTCTAGCGCCGTCGATATTGGTTTGAATGGCCTCAATCGGGTTGTACTCGCAGATTGGGACATGCTTCATGGCCGCTGCATGAACCACGATATCGACATCTCGAAATGCGCTCTTGAGGCGCTTCTCGTCGCGAATATCACCCACAAAGAAGCGTAGACGCGGGTCCGTGAATTCCTGGTTCATCATGTAGTGTTTTTGCTCGTCGCGAGAAAACACGATAATCTTTTTGGCGGCGTCCTCACGCAAGAGGTCTCGGACGAACGCTTTTCCAAACGAACCGGTTCCTCCCGTAACTAGAATGGTTTTCCCCGCCACGGGACTGACGTTGGTTTTGCTATTACTCATGATGCAACCTTGGTTCGTTGTGATTCTGCCGTAGATAGTCCGAGTACATTGAGAATACTTCCAACAACATAGTCAACATCGGAATTGCTCAGTTCTGGATACATGGGCAGCGACAGAGTTCTAGCGTAGTACTCTGTCGCTCCAGGCAGACTCTCTGGTTCGCCGTATACGGATTTGTAGTAGGGCTGATGGTTGACTGGGATGTAGTGCACTTGTGTGCCAATTCCCAATTGGTCAAGCTGGTCCATAGTTTCTCCCCGCGATACCCCGAGGGCTTGGAAGTTTATCTGGAGAGGGAAGAGATGGTACGCAGAAAATCGGTCGTCGTACTGCGCTTGGGCGGACATGCTGCTGCTCCAAGGGCTCAACAGTTCGCGATAGTAGCCGGCGATTTCACGTCTACGCGCAACACCCTGTGCTTGCCTCTTTAGTTGTGACAGGCCCAAAGCGCACTGAAAGTCGGTCAGGCGGTAGTTGTAGCCAAGTTCAACAATCTCGTGATACCAGCGTCCGGGTGACGGAGTCGAGAAGTTCTCAGGATTCCGTTCGATTCCGTGATGGCGCAGCCTATCAATTCGTTCCTTTAGCGACTTTGAATTTGTCGTAACTGCGCCGCCTTCACCAGTGGTGAGATGCTTTACAGGATGAAAGGAGAAGATCGCGAGGTCTGCAATGCCACCGCCAATTGAGTTCCCTCTGAAGCTTGCCCCCAATGCATGAGCAGCATCTTCAATTAGAGCGATGCCATGAAAATCAGCCAGCTTGCGAAATTCTCTCATATCGCATGGCAATCCGCCCAAGTGAACCGCAACGATTGCTTTGGTTTTGGGGGTAATTTTGTCCGCGACGGAAGCCACTGAGATGTTTCCACTCGCAGGGTCAACATCGGCGAACCGGACATCGGCACCAAGGTAACGAGCGGCGTTTGCTGTAGCTGCGAAGGTAATAGGACTGGTTACGATCTCGTCGCCGACCCCGATGTCGAGAGCCGCATAGGCGAGGTGCAGTGCCGCTGTTCCGCTGGAAAGCACACTACAATAGTCGGCGCCGGTGTACTCACAGAGCGCTTCTTCAAATTCTTCAACCCGCGGTCCTTGGGTGATTCGCGATGATTTGAGCGCATCTATGACGGCTTCTATATCGTCATCACTGATGTTTTGACGACCGTATGGCAAGTAGCCCTGTGCGTTGGATTCGCTCACTGGCCTATAGCAATGCTAATGCTGATCCAGATCCACAACGCGGTAAAGGCCTGTTTTTTATGAATGCCGATCTCCGGTAACGAAGCCCCGAGCGTCAAAGTGATGTCAGTTCTGACAGCGCTTGGAGTTATTTAGGCGTCACTACAGTGAGATCGGGCATCGCAATGGTGGCGATATTTAGGCGACACCGCCCAGGTCGCCTCGTCACTTGATTGCCCCGCTTCCGGTGACTCCTTAGCTAGGGCTGTACACAAATTTGCTACTCGCCAGGAGTTGGGCGGAAACGTTTGAGCTCCCCAATCGCGTGAGTGCCGCGCGCACAGTACCAATACTCGCCTTTCCTCCCAGCGCTGAGCTGTTCGCAGATGCCAAGACTCGAGCAGAGAAATTTGGATCCGCTTGAACCAAATCCAGCAACTCGTCGAAAAAGTCCTCCGCGTCTTTGTCCAGCACCATTAGCTGAGCGACAACCGTAGGCAACACGGGAAGCTCATCAATCGAACGTTCCAAATGTCTCCGGGCTTTCGACCTCGCCGCTGCCTCCCTGTTTGTCCTCACAGCCACCCCTTAGACTAGTATCGTCCAATTGGGCGCGTTAGTGAACTGGTAATTCAAAACTCAGCCCTTGGGCCGAACTCGCCCGAAGGTCTTTCCGACCTCCATATAGGTCGGTCCGCCCCTTTTCGTAGGCACTTAGTATATGAAGCTGAACAATTTCGCCTACAAAGAGGATAGAGCCACGGACAATTCTACTTTTTCGAGAAGCCAACGCAAGTGAAGTATAGTCAGACTCGCCAGGAGTCATTCCGGATCCGGACATTACTATCGGAGCCCAGTTACGCTTGCAATACTGTTATCGAAATATCGGCGAACGCTGGTGTGCTGTATCCCCGCTGCCGCAAATAGGGCTTCGATCACCTCGGGCTCTCGTTTTGGGGCTTTACTGCCCCATATTCCAAGCGCTGCTGCGGACAATCCTCGAATCTCCCGCTGCTTTGCAGTCTTTTTGTAGTTTCGCGACAACTCTAGAGTTGGGAAGAGCACGGAAACACGCCCACCAGGCCGGACAACTCTCGCCATCTCGCTGACAAGTTTCTGAGGTTCGGACACAACATTGACGACCGAAGATGCAAACGCCACATCTAACTCTGCGTTGGGCAAGGGAATGAAAAGGGCGTCACCCTCGATAAAAGTGCATTCTGGTGCATTTCGCCTAGCGCGTTTCACCATCGCCGACGAGCGCTCCAGTCCGGTCATCTGCACACCTCGTTTTTGCATCGCAGCACTGAGTACGCCTGGTCCACAACCTACTTCCAACACCCGGTCACCCGGCACAATAGGAATAGCCGCCTGGCGACTTAAAAAAGTACTTAAATGGCACGGGTGAACTATTGGATCAGATTCATCAAACCCTGATCCAGCGTTATGCTGATATCTTTCCTGATACCGATCAGTCCTTT
>JAESTW010000234.1 GCA_016763395.1 Kofleriaceae bacterium | reverse complement strand
GGACCTGGGTTTTCTTGCCCGCCAAGTGCGCGTACCACGGGTGGTAAGGAATCAGTATATCGCCCTCAATCGCCCGCAGAGTATCGATCAAGGCAGCGCCCGCGCGTTCCTCTTTAGCGCTTGGAACAAAGGTACCGGGTGTCCAGCGCGCGAAGATAATCTGTACACCGAGTACCGCAGCGATGCTTAAGGCGGCAAGAGAGGCCCCACGTTTCAGAAAAGCACCGTGCGTTTTGTTACTGCGATCGAGCCACAACTGAATACAACTGGCGATACTTAGAATGGACAGTCCGGCACACAGAGCACCGAAGACCATGGCCGGGATGTAGGCGTTAAAATGCGCAAACTCGGTGCCCCAGCCGACCGCTCCAACGAGAACAGACACGCAATAAACCGGAAACCAAATTGCCAGTGCACGAGCTGGACCGGGGAGTTTGCGAAAAAAAGCCAAGGCTAAAAGGGCAATCAGCACACCTGCGAAAATCACGTAGGTCATGGCCGACCAGTGCCACAGCATATTGCCGAAGCTCTTGTAAAAACGGTCCATGTTGAAGTCGTGGTGCTGGTGTGTTTTGTAGATGTAAACCCAAAACCAACCATTGGTCGCGTGGTTGAGAATCCAAGTGCCGCCCAAGCCAATTCCGCCCGCTACGCCAACATAGAGCGGAACTCGGCGCCAGTTGAGAGCGAGAATCATAAAGCCGCCTGTGGCAACAAAGAGGATTCCGGTTTGCTTGGCGAAGAAGGAGAAGGCCAGAAGAGCGATGGAGAAGGCCAGCTTTTGCTGTCCGGCGCGATCACTTGCCCGAGCCCAAATGCGAACCCCGAAGAGGCCAAAGACAACCATCAGCATAAACATGGAGTCGGCGCGGACAAGATCGTACCAGCCCTCAACCCAAGGATAGGTTGCGCTGAAAAAACCGATGGAGCAAAATCCACCGATCCATGCCAGCTTTCCCGCAGAAATGGGACTCTTGCCGGGGAAGGCATCGCGTCCTTCTCGCCGGACGATGACGACTAGGAGAGCGCAGAGAGCGAGAGTTGTGATGATTGAAATCGCTCGACCTACGCCATAGCCGATTCCGAATACCGGCTCGAATAGCGCAAGCACGCCGGGATAGAGTGGTGTGTAGAGGTAGGGGATGAAGTCCATCGAGGGCTCGCCGTATATCCCCGCGCCGTCGGCAATGCGCTGAGCGTGGGTAAGCAGACCGCCTTCCATCCACTCTAGATCGTAAGAAAATCCCCAGCGGCGAAACATCGCGCTGCATAGCAAGGCGAGTTGCATCAGTCCGGGGATGAGGAAGATTGCCCACAGTACTCGCGACACAAGCTTGCCTCGGGCTGTTTGCTCCTCGCTCATTGCACTATCTCAATGGACTTGAGCATGACCCGGTTGTCTACGATGTCCAAACCAGGCGCGCTGGCGGGCATCCTATCCTGTTTTTTGTAGATGCCAAACCAAAGCTCGTAGGTACCTGGCTTCAGTGTTTTTCGCAGGTTAACTTTGTGAGTGTAGCGAACGTACTGGCCGTCCTTCCACCAGGTGAAGGGACGAACCGGCCCGTGGTCACCGGTAAAGCGTCCTCCTTTGGGATTCTCAAAGTGGGCAAACACCTTCCATCCCGCTGGCGGAACCCCCGTTGCTTTCCACGTCAGCACCATGTCAAAGCTCTCTCCTGGCTTCACCTGATTCGGCAAGTCGACAGCGAGAAGCTCAATGGAGTCGCCAAAGCGCAGCTGCATCTCGGCCACAGCCGGAGCCTCGGACAGAAGTGCATCCATAGCACCTTCAGGGATTTCAGAGTGCTCGTACCATGCGGCCAAGGCACTTCGTGCATTCTCACAACCCTCGGGGGAGTCAATGATATCCCTCGTCTCCATTGGGTCGGTGTCGATTCGGTACATCTCCCAACTTAGATTGGGTGACACATTGTACAGCACGTGACACCTGGCGCTCACTGCGGCTCGGTACTCATTGTTATTCTCATAGCTCAGTTGCTGGAAGACAAATCGCTCTTGTGTTGGATCTTCAGCCTTGGACATGACTCCAAGTAGCGAGCGCCCGAGCATGTCCGAGTTTGAAGGAAAACCAGAAAGATTGGCCAAGGTCGGGAGAATGTCCACATGAGAGGCGGGCATTTCCACCACACTGGGCTCGAGGCCAGGGACACGAATAATCAGAGGCACCTTGGTTTGCGCGGCGTACAAGTGATAGCCGTGCAGTTTGATGCCGTGTTCGCCAAACCCCTCACCATGATCGCCAGTGAGCACGACGATGGTTTTTTTGTCCAGATCGCGATTTTTTAGCTTGTCGAGAAGGCGTCCGATGTGCTTGTCCGTGAAGGCAATTTCGTGATCGTAGGCAGCAATTTCATCATCGCCGAATGACGGAGTACCTGCGTGTTTCTCGTAATCGAAGTGTGGGTCGTAGTAGTGCACCCACAAGAAAAAGCGCTCTTTCTCGTGCTTTTCGACAAAGGCAATCGCTTTGTCACTCTGTTCTTTGGACGAGGAACCGCTAGTCTCGGCGGGGCCCTGGCCACGTACCGCTCGATGAAGCCGCTTGTTTTTATTGTCGTAGAAATCAAAGCCCTGGTTCATTTTTCGTTTTTCGTCGAAATACCAGTAGTTCAAAATCGCGCCAGTTGTCAGCCCGCGGGACTTGAGAACTTCTGCAATGGTTTGGTTGTCCTCGCTGATTCCCGGCCACTGTCCGCCAATGGGGAAGTACCGAACTTTTAGCGGGTGTCGTCCGGTGAGCATCGCGGGAATGGAATAGCGGGTGGAAGGCGCGTGGGCCCAACCATTTTGAAACAAGGTCCCCGAGGCTGCAAGCGCGTCGATATTGGGCGTTGTATTGCGATCGTAGCCGTATGCACCCAAATGGTCCGCGCGTATCGTGTCAATGGTGATAAAGATGACGTTGAAGTCATCGGGGACTGAGCTGGGAACCTCGCTAAAATGCGTGTCGTTCTTGCCGACATCTCGGACATCACCGCCCAGGCAGTTGTTGTCGATGCCATCAAAGGGAATCTCGTCTGCGCCCGGATGCACTCTTGGGTTGGAGTCATCGCAATCTCCACCGCCCAGCCAGCGGCTGTAGCCATCCCTGTCCCAGTCTCCCAGGATTCGATACATACGAGCTAGAGGCTCACCCAGCCCTGAATGCAGGACCTGTGCTTTGCGTACAGACTGCTTGGAGCCCGATCCAACCACTGCAACAAAGAGCAGTGGCATCGACAGGGCGAGAGCGATACGCCGGGGCCACTTCGAGCTTGCAAAGAGCTTGGCGGACAAACTCCGGCCCCATCTTGGAGTTTGAGTCGCGAAGAGCACGAGCCCCGCGGCAACCCAAAAGGGGCGCAGTGGCAAGAGACTGAGAGTTTTTCCGGCGACAGCAAAGAGCAGTGCAATCGCCAAGGCGATAAAGCCAAGTGCGATTGTGAGCGGCATGCGTGCTCTAGCTGCTCGGCCCAGCTTCCAGCGTGATACGATCTTTTCCAACACGCCTGCCAAGCGCCGACTCGCAACGCAACTGAGCAGCGTGGCCAGACTTAGAAAAAGCAGCGCGTAACTCATTGAGCTGGCAATCAGCCCAGGAGCAGGTTGTCCGATAGTGCGTGCGGCCACAAGGTATGCCGCTGCAAGAGCGATAGCAAAGAGCGGTAGACCCACAAGGACCCATGCAGCGGCGTAGCTTGTCCGGTGGCTAGCAGAGTCGGGCTGCGCGCCTTTGCCAAGCGCCTTGGAAACAAGCCAGGGCGACGCGCAGAGGGAAAAGGCTGCCGCCAGTGCTGTCCATTTGGCGACGCTCAGCAACCCATCAAGTTCACGCCAACGAGAGCGGAAAAGCAGACTGCAAACACAGAAAAGCACAGCGCCAATCCCTAGCGTAACACTTCGCGAGAGCAGGGAAGGGCTCTTGCTTTCCGAGGACTGGAACACCTTGGACAAGGAGCTTTCTACGGCGGCGGACGCAAGCAAGGTTGCCAATATCGCGAAAATTAGCAGTGTGAGAATAATACCTATTGACGAGGCGACGATGAGTCCTGGGTGTTTGCGGGTTGCGAGGGTTTGAATGCCGATGACAAAGGAGGAGGAACTCGCTAAAAAGAGTATCGGGATGCCGGTCAACACAAAACTCAGCCCCGAGATTTTACCTCGGTTGCCCAAGCGCAGAAGGTCGACAATCGCCTTGAGCCGGGTATAGCGCCACAAGACAAAGCCGAGACTGCCGATTCCCGCTCCAAGCACACATCCGGCAAAGGCGTAGCTAAGTCCGAGGTGAAGCAGCAATCCTAACTTGCCACTGATTCCGGGCAGGTATTGCGAAAGTGCCTCAAAGCTCCACAGCCCATCGACGAGACCGCCAAAGAAGCCCGCAAGAGCACCGGCCAATGCGGTACTTACAACACTCTCGCTGTAGCGTCTCGGAGCCTCGCTCCAAGATTGTGAATCCGATGCGGACATCCAGTGGGCGAGCGTAACTGGCGAGAATTTCGTGTCAATGTCGGTATGCAGGAAGATCGCGGCAAACACTCAGATTTAGAGGATCTAGCAGTTCGCAGAGCCACGCTAGTTTGGTATTAGTGTCCAGGATTTGTTCCGCAATGCCGTCTCTTCAACTCCAAACCCAACTCAAAGCGCATGTTTGGCGTTACGCGCCGCTGTTTGCGATTGCCATGGTCCTGATTTGGCATTCCTTGCAGTACAACTTCGTCACCGACGATGCCTACATCTCCTTTGTCTTCTCAGATAACCTGGCGGAGCACGGGCAGCTGGTCTTCAACCACGATCAGCAGCCGGTCGAGGGCTACACCAATTTCCTGTGGACTTTTGGGCTCGGCATATTGATGATCATCGGGCTTCCGCCTGAGATAATGTCGCTAGTTTTTGGAGCCGTTTTTGCCGTGGGAACCCTGTGGCTTACGGTGCGAATTCTCGAGCACATCGCCGGCCGAAAGAGTCTGCTCGATTTCTTTGCCGCGGCGCTCTTGGCCGTGTCGTCCGGGTTTGCCTGTTGGACTTCTGGCGGGCTCGAGACCCAGATGTTTACCTTCTGGGTGACCTTGGCCTTCTACGCCTATGTCCGGGCCGATGGCGAAACGCGATACTTTCGCCTGCTTGGGATTTCCTTGGCTCTGGCAGCGATGACACGACCCGAGGGCTTACTGATTACCGCGCTTATCGGCGGACACCGATTTTTGCTCAACCTCTTGCGCGACAAAAGGCTCAAACCCAATCGCCCAGAGCTTGTCTGCCTGGGCGCCTTCTTGTTGATTTGGGCCCCCTGGTTTGCCTGGCGAGCATGGTATTACGGACACCTTTTTCCCAACACTTACTACGTCAAAGCAGCTGGCGACGCCTTGCCCGGCTATGACGAAAAGATGCACGCCAACGGTCAGCATTACATCATGCAGTGGCTCCGGCAAAGCAAGTTACTCTACGGCGGACCGGTTGCACTGCTCGCTCTAGCCATCGCCAAACCCCGCAGCCGCCGCTTTGTATTCGGCAGCCTAGTGGTCCTGGTGAGCGCTGTGTACATTGTCTACACCATCCGGGTTGGCGGTGATTTTATGGGCCTGCACCGTTTTGTCATGCCTCTCTTTGTCATTGGCGCTATCGGAGTTGCCCTGGCATTACGGCTTCTGACGGAGTTTATCCCGCAAGAGAAGCTGCGCTTGAGTGCTGGTCTTGGACTCGGACTACTCGTCTTCGCGCTCTTCGCCTCATCCCAATGGAGCCTGACCAAAGAGAGCGCTGGCTATCGCAAGTGGAAGGCGGACAACGGCATCGATACTCCCTCGTACTTGGCCGTCTACGCCCACGATCGCAAACTCATCGGCGAGCAGATGCGCGAGTGTTTTGTAGAAGATGATTTCTCTATCTTTGGTGGCGTTGGCGCCAAGCCCTATCACGCCAAGACTCGCGGTATCGATGTCTTTGGGCTTGTGTCCGAGAAAATCGCCCATGAAGTTAAGCGCACTCGGCCTCGAGCCGGACACAATAAATGGGGGCCGGACAAACTTTTGTACGAGACTTACAAGCCGAGCTTTGTCTTTCATTGCTACAGCCTGCACACATCGGAGACCAACGCGCGCTTTAACTGCAGCGGCAGCTATTGGACCCGCAAAGGCTACAAAAAGGTCACCATGCACGTGCCTGGCCTAGTTGAACGCGGTGAGTACTACAGCTTCTTTGTCGCTGGAGACCGGGTAGAATCCTTCGTCAACAGCTGCTCTGGCGTTGTAAAATGAGCGAAATCAAACGCTCGGTCATTGCAGCCGGACTGGCCCTGCTCGGGATTGCGTTGCTCTTGCTTCTGCGCAGCAGTATCACGGCTTCGCCAATCGACACCCTGAGCCTGACGACTGAGTCGGGAGTATCGAGCTATTCCGGAAGTTGGCATTTTCCCCGAGGCGGCCCCTATGTACTCGGATTTGAGTCCGAGAAACCGGCCAAACTCTATATCGAGAACAAGCTAGTCGCGCGCGGACAGGGCATTGTGCAAAAGCGCAT
>JAESTW010000233.1 GCA_016763395.1 Kofleriaceae bacterium | reverse complement strand
TACCGACCCCAATGACGACCCTGTAGTCTTTATCTCTAAACTGGTTTCCCAATCAACCCCCGGAGTGCCAGAGTTATTCGTAATTAGCACTACTGGTTTTACAATGGCGGAAGACGCACGGTTACTTGTCCGGGGCGCCCGGGCGTTCGTTCTTGTCTCAACTGGCGACATAACTATCAATGGAATGCTTCGTGTATACGGACGCGGATTTGATGGTGCAGGTGGAAACAACTCAGACGATTGTATGTTGCGGACAGGGGAAAGTGGTGACAGCGGTTTCCTGAGCGCCAGCCTAGGAGGAGGAGGAGGGGGATTTGCCCAAGGAGGAGGAGATGGCGGTCGTGTCGGTCTAGGTCTCAGTTCCCCCTTAAACGGAGGGGCTGCTGAAATGGACAACGATCTGGTTCCTCTTCGCGGCGGTTGCAAAGGCGGTAGAGGTGGCAGAACGGGTGGCGGTGCTGGAGGTGGAGCCGGTGGAGCGGTGGAACTAATTGCCGGCGGTTCAATTTCTGTTCTCGGTGTGGGTTACGTCTCCGTGAGTGGTGGACGCGGACGCGGCATTTCCGATACCAGGAGCGGTGGAGGAGGAGGTGGAAGTGGCGGAGGAATCTTGCTCCAATCCACGAACAACGTAATCACGGGAATACTCACCTCCAATGGCGGCGGCGGTGGAGAAGGCTCACGGACAAACACTTCGACCTTTTCTGGAGAACATGGCCACAACGGCAATGGCATCCCTGCCCCTGGTGGTGGAGACAGCTCTTCTGGCGGAGACGGCGGAGATGGTGGCACCAACGCGGACTTAGGAGGAATACCTCCAGTAGACGGCCAAAACGGGGAACAGGCTGGTTCCGGCGGCGGCGGTGGCGGTGGTGGCGCCGGCTACATTGTTCTCGTGACCCAATAGCCAACGTTCGTTTGTTGCCGATGCTGCGATTGCCACCTATAGGTCCAACTGGCTGGATCTACCTTGTACTGCTCCTCTTTATCAATTGTGGCGGCAACGCTCCTACGAACTCTACGAGTTCTCCCAAGAGCATTACACTCAACCCCAACGAGCCACCCACAGCGCGACTCACCGATGCGAGCGTTCCTAGTGCCGCGCGGATACGAATCGAAATCGATTCCAGCTCAGACTCCTTTCGGGGAAAGATTGCGATACGAATCGATGTCGAGCAGCCACTTCATACACTGTGGCTGCACAACAAGGGGCTGACTCTTGAGTCTGCGCGCTATGAAACGCAAGGGCTAACCTTCCCTCTGGTTGAGCGCAAAGCTCCTGGGCGTGAGGAGCTTCTCGGACTGCGGATCGCGGACAACTTGTCCGGTGACATTCCGGCAGGCTCAGGAACTCTAACGATTCGCTTCTCGGGAAAGTTCGGAGATATGCAAGGGCTCTTCCGCCAGAAGCACAAACGAGAATGGTACGCGTACACGGACTTTGAAGCGACTGACGCCCGCGCAGCCTTCCCTTGTTACGACGATCCGCGATTCAAAATACCTTGGGATATCGAACTCGTTGTGCCTACCGACCAACTGGCATTCGCCAATACTCCAGAAATATCCCGGTCAAATTGGCCAGGAGCGAAAACCCGGCTCTTTCAGTTCGCCACAACTCCGAAACTTCCTTCGTATTTAGTGGCATTTGCGGCGGGTCCCTTCGAGTTTATCGAGGGCAAGGCTGCTGGCATTCCCTTGCGGATCATTGCGCCGATAGGCCAGGCGGAAAAGGGCCGATTTGTTCTCGATACAACCGACCACTGGCTGCGCTTTCTCGAGAGTTATCTCGACATGTCCATGCCCTTCAGAAAACTCGATTTCATCGCTGTGCCACGATTTGGCGGCGCGATGGAAAATCCCGGACTCGTAACCTTTAGCGCGGGTATCTTGCTAACGGGAGAAAGTGCCAGCGGTGAACGTTTGAGACGAGCTGCTGGCGTTACGACCCATGAACTCGCGCACCTGTGGTTTGGAGACTCTGTGACGCCGCACTACTGGAACGACCTATGGCTAAACGAAGCCTTCGCAACGTGGCTTTCGGACAAAGCGATGGCCGATTGGCAGCCTAAGCAGGCGAGGGAGATACTTAGAATTGCGGACAAGAGTACTGCCTTTCCGATCGATCATAGCGAAACCGGCAGACGCGTACGAGAGCCCATCAAGACGCAGGAGGACATACGAAATGCCTTCGATGCGATCACCTACCGAAAGGGTGGCGCTATGCTGACAATGCTCGAAGCTTGGCTTGGAGAAGATATGATGCAACAGGCAGTACGAAACTACCTGCGCTCCCATTTGGGCTCTACCGTTCGAGCACAGGATTTGATTCGCTCGGTTCAGCGGACTGTCCAGCGGACAACCAAGAATGAACATATCCCGGGATTCTTCGACAGCTTCTTAAATCAAACCGGAATCCCCCTCGTGTCCGCAACACTTGAGTGCGAACAACAGCCCTCTCTGGTATTGAAACAACAACGTTACCTGCCCCTGGGCGCAAGCGCAGACACATCGGGCCGACGTTGGAGTCTGCCCGTGTGCTATCGATACCCTAGCAACGACGGCCGTGTCATTCGCGAGTGCACGATGTTGACCGAGCAAGCGACACGTGTGCGGCTGAAGAGGAGCAGTTGTCCGCCTTGCGTTCATCCCAACGACCTCGAAAGCGGCTACTACCACTATAAACTGGAACCTTCTGGCTACAGCGCTCTGTACTCTCAAGGGAGGTTGGACCCTCGGGAGCAACTAGGCTTCCTACACAGTGTCAACGCGAGTCTCCGAAGTGGCGAGCTCGAACTCGGTGATGCACTGCGCGTATTGGCTCCGATGAGTAACAGTCGCTCTCCCGAGATCCAATCCATCCTTATCGCCTTGCTCTACGACATTTCCCGATCTGTCGTTGGGCCGGAAGAGCGACCAGGATTTGCAGCTCTTGTACGAGACTGGTACGGACCGACTCTGTCCCGCTTGGGCATCACCCGCAAGCCAGCCGAAAGCAACAACGACGCCCTACTCCGCAGTGAACTCCTGCAGCTCGTGGCCGACTTGGGACAAGACGAGAAGCTCAAGCAAAGGGTCCGAGACTTGCTGTCCGAATGGCTCAAGAACCAGGAGATGATACATCCAATTCTGTTGCACTCTTGGTTGGTTGTCGCAGCCTTTGATGGCGATGAGGCACTTATGAACCAGTACAGAAGCGTACAATCGGCAACGTCTATCAGGCCCTACTCGATTCTTCTGGCCACAGCACAGCTGGCGTTCCGCGATCCCAAACTCTTTGAGGCAGCCTTGGCTCGAAACCTTGAGGATGGACTGAACGGCCCTTTACTCGTCGGCATTTTGCAACACGCTGTTGCACACCCGAAGCTTCTCGAGATAGTGAGCAAGGGCATCTCTTCCCACTGGACGCAACTACTAGGCACCAAAGACCAGGCTTCCAACGCAGAGCGGATCACCGCAATCTTCGCTCATGCCTGCTCTGAGATGGCGCGGGATACAGTTGCTAGCTTGGCGGACAAGGACCTTCGTTTCCCCCATACCACTACCGCTATTGTCCATTGCATGGCCTTTGCCAAACGGCACCGGCCAGCAGCCGCGGACACATTTCGCTCAGCAGCGCCGAACTAGTGTCCAACTAGAGTCCAAGAGGCAATTAATCCGACGGTTACTTCCGCCGGGGCTTTGCCTCGCTACGCTACTACTTCTTCGGTAGTAACACCGCGCTTGCTACGTTTTCGACTGCACTAAAGCTAGCTTGCGCCGCACTCAAATCGGACAACTGCAGTGCATTGATTCGCGTTTTATCCGTTAGAATGTCGCCAAGCTCCCGCTCTTCATTGCGCAGCGAAGAGATACGATTGGCCCAATACCAGTTGGCCAACATGTCAGTTTCGTTGCGCTTTTGCTGAGAGGCTTTGGCCTTGGCAAAGTGTCCGGCAGTCACGCCTTCCTTTGTCATACGAGCAACCTCTGCCAACGCCGCTTTGCGCAATTCGTCCGCCCGTGCTGGCTCACACTGAAACGCCACCTGCATCACCGCTTGCGTCCAACGCTGGTCAAATCTGGTCCGAACTGAGACACCATAGGTAGCGCCCATCTCTTCTCGAAAGAGCTCGAGAAAGCGCATCTGCATGGCCTCGCCTACCAGCTTCCAGGCCAAGCGCGCCGTAGGTGTTGCCAGCTCCGCACTCACACTCTTTTTGAACATGAATACCAAGGTGGCCCGAGGCTGTGTACCATCTTTCACCTCAAGCTCTCTTGGCTTATCCGCCGATGGCCAACTCTCAACAGCTACCTTTTCTCTTCTTCCGGTGTCCGGGAGACTGGCCAAGTATCGAAGAACCAGAGGCTTCAATGTCTCGGCCTCAACGTTGCCAGTAAAATAGAATGCGAAGTCGCCTGCATCTTTAAACCGGTCTTCGTAAAATTCGTAGGAGGCATCGAGTTCGATCAATTGCACGGCAGCCTCATCCCAGGGCACTGTTCGGGGGTTTCCGTCGTTGAAAGTCCGGGTAACTGTGTCGCGAAAGCGTGTCTCGGGATCGTTATTGGCTTGTTTTAGAAGCTCCAATTGCTCCTTCTTGTAGAGGGCAAACGCTTTCTCATCCTTACGTGGTGCGGCGAATTTCAGGTAGGTCAATTGCAAGAGTGTCTCCAGGTCCTCGGCACTACTCTCGCCGGACAACCCCTCCTCGTATTTGTGAATGAACGCCTTCAGAGACACATTTCGGCCTGCAAGCTTTTTCTGTAGGGCAACCATGTCAAGCTCTCCCACACCGCCCGCTTCTACTGCTCCAGTGGCATTTCGAACTAGTTGTAATTTGTCCGCCGAGACGACACTATCCCCACCCGGACTAGAGGCCCTGAAGATCACTTCATCTTCCTTAAAGGCCGTCTTTTTCAAGTAAACATGGGCGCCGTTGCTCAAAGTCCAGTGTTCAATGCCCAGCGCTGGCAAGGTCTCTGTCTTGGTAATTGTTCCAGCGATAGGCTCCTTGCTTATCAGAGGCTTGTCTGAACCGACCTCTTCGTATGGGCTCAGTCCTTTCTTGGCAACAGCCTTGAGTGCTTTGCTGAAATCGGAGCGCTTTAGCGAACCCGGGCCGCCATTGCCAATCACTGCGGCAATGAGCCC
>JAESTW010000015.1 GCA_016763395.1 Kofleriaceae bacterium | reverse complement strand
TATCGAGGGGGCAATAATGATTGATCGATCTACAGTTGCACCCTCGGACAAATCCGATCAAAAGGACGAACAAGACGATGTGTATGGTGGGCTCCTGGGAGAGGAAGTAAACGGAGGTTGGGGATATGGAATATCGGGCGTTGGACCAGGAGGTGGAGGCACGGGCTGGGGAACGATTAGCCCACCTCCACCGCCCTCTACAGTCGGCAAAGTATCACTGGGCAAAGTGAAGGCCACTGGTAGGCTGGACAAAGCGATTATCCGCCGCTACATGCGGAGAAGACTGCCCAGAATTCGTTTCTGCTACGAAAAGGAATTGCTCAAACGTTCCAAGTTGCGAGGTACAGTCAAGCTGCGTTTTACGATTGGGCCTACGGGAAAAGTCTTAGCAGCTAACGCAAGAGGGGTTCTTCCGGCTGTATCCCGATGCGTGGCAAAGGCAGTCAGGACGATTCAGTTTCCCCGTCCGAATGGTGGAGGAAAGGTTGTGGTCAACTATCCTTTTTTGTTTCTCCCAGCATCTGGGAATGTTCAAGGCGGTGTCGTCGGCGGAATCGTTGGCCCGGTTGGCGTAGCAGCCCCGAATTCGACTCCACCCAAAATCGTTCCTCAACAAGCCATCGAGTCCAAGCGGATTTCTGGGGACAAACAAATCCACCCACCCACAGATGTGATCACAAAAATCGCTCACAGCCAGAAGAGGGCAATCACTGTCGTGAAAATGTGTCTAGATAAGTCCGGGAATGTGAACACTCTATCGATGCTCAAAAGCAGTGGATATCCAAGTTACGATACAAAAATTAAAAGTGAGATGCGCAGATGGAAGTATCGCCCTTTCTTGGTCAATGGCAATACGGTACCAGTTTGCACATCTGTCACCTTTATCTACGTACCTTCTCCTGTACTAACGCAAACACATACTGCAAGGCCCCCTCGGGTTCGTCCGGGGACAGTCTCAACCTCCACTTCCGCGCTGAGTAAAGAGGTCATACGGAGAGTCGCTCGCCAAGTCATGCCCAAAATCCGTCACTGTTACGAACGTGAATTCGCCAAGCAACCGAAGCTTCAAGGACGCGTTGAAACGAAGTATACGATTGGCCCGGACGGATCTGTACGAGATGTCAAAGTAGCAGGGTTTCATCCCAAGACCTCCGGTTGCCTGAAAAAGGTCCTGTCTGGGCTTCACTTCCCAAGGCCCAAGGGAGGTGCTTCAGTGATTGTTTCATACCCATACTTCTTCACACAAACACCTTAGGGCGCAGGGAGAAATTAAAGAACGATTCTGGGCCCATCTCTTCTCGCTGTGGTTCCATACTCCCATCCACCTCGATCGTGGTACTACAATCGCGGTACGCTTTAGGTGACGTGGACCTTAAGAGTTATTCCCATTGATTGCCTCCAAGGCATCTCAACAGAGCTGTCTGAGACAGACTGGCAGGTCGTGTGCCAGCCAGCTTCGTCTAAGGCACTGAAATATGGTGCAGCTCCCCGTGGCCTAGTTCTTGAATTGCGCAGCCGGATATGCGCTCACCCTTGCCTCGATTTATTCTTATGATTCTCGTCTCGTTGCCGCCTGCGGCTGGAATGGCCAATTCAAATACAAGCGCCAGCGAGGAACTTGCCGCTGAGGTTCTTCATAGCTGCACGGGCGCCCGAACTAAGAAAAAGACTCTAGTCTCATTCACCTCGAAAACCACACTGACCGACCTTGTTACCTGGGCTATGAGCTTCTCGTGTAAGAACTTTTTGTACCGCTCGGACTTGGCAGTACGCTCGCCCAAGGTCAATATCGTTGCTCCCACCACACTTTCCAGGCAGCAGTCGTGGAGGCTTTTCCTAGTCGCTCTCGATAGTCTCGGGCTCACCGTTATCAAGAAGGGGCCAGTTCTTCATGTTGTCGAATCAGTCCAAGGAGCGTCGTCTGCGTTGCCAATCCGCAACAAAGCGGGAGGAAGTGAGCAGTTGGAGCGGCTCTTGGTACGGCCCACGCATCTTAGCCTTGACGATGCAAAGCAAGCGATCAGTGCCCTGCTCTCTCGGCATGGTGGAGTAGTGTCCATGCCCAGTGCCGGCGCCTTGATGGTCACCGACTACGGCTCTCATACCGCACGCATGATGGAACTCTTGCAACAGGTCGACCAACCTGGCACCAATGAGAGCCTTTTTGCGATTCCTCTGAAGTACGCCGAAGTCGAAGAGGTTAAGCAGCATCTCACGGCGCTCTTGGGCACCTCGGAGGCGAGCCCCACCACCAAAGCGCGCAAGATCCGTGGCAAGAAAGCGGCACCCTCGGTGGCCGCTCCCAGCCTCATTGTCGGAGACTCGAGAACTAGAACACTTCTTATGAGAGCCAGCGAGGCGACCTACAAACGGGCTCTGCCGCTCATTCGCGAACTCGATCGGGCTCTTGAGAGTGACGACACGAGTCGCATGTACATCTATCACTTGCAGCATGCAGACGCCGCCACCCTTGCCGCCACTCTTGGTTCCCTAGGGCAGGCTGCTCCTCAGAGTGCTGCACCTCGCACTCGCAACGCCGCTTCCGCTTCCCCTGCGGCAGGGGCGACTATTGCGGGTGACGTTCGTATAACTGCAGATGTGGAGACCAATAGCCTCCTTGTGCAGGCCACGCGTCGCGACTATGTGGCAACGAAAACACTGATTGATGGGCTTGACCATGCTCGCCCGCAGGTGTTCTTAGAAGTGACAATTCTCGAGGTCGATCTAGACAAGAACCTCGATGTGGGTGGCTCGTTTCACCTTGGATCAACGTCGAAGGACACGGTGCGCTTTGGTGGCTCGCAGCACCCGGGAAACCGAACCTTCCCCCTGCAAGGGCTCCAACAAAGCGTCCTGCAAAATGGCCTAGTGCTCGGGGCGCTGGGGAAACTTTTGCCGACAGAACGGTTCTTAGGAGTCAGTGTGCCCTCTTTTGGTGTCCTGTTTCAGGCGCTGGCCCAGGATAAACGCATCGATATCATTTCGTCGCCGCAGATTCTTACGACCAACAATACCAAGGCTAAGCTTAGTGTTGGGCAGAATGTGCCCTATAGCGCAGGGCAAACCCTCAGTGCGGCGGGGGTGTCCGAGAACATCGAACGACAAGATGTGCAAATGACATTGGAGGTAACACCACACGTAAACCTGGAAGGCCTTGTCCGGCTGGACATCGAACTCAACATCAAGGAGCTACTGCCAAGCCAGGCCGGTGCACAGCCGTCGTGGACCACTCGCGAGATAGTCAATACGGTGGTCGTCGCAGACCAAGAGAGCATTGCGATCGGTGGTTTAGCCTCTGAGCAGGAGTCGGTTAACAAGAGCAAAGTTCCGTTTCTTGGCGACATTCCTCTGCTCGGTGCACTCTTCCGCAGCACCTCTAAGACAACCTCCAAGCGCAGTCTCCTTATTCTTATTACACCCCACGTGCTCAGGAATGCCAGCGAGGCGCGCCGTCTCACAGCACGCAAGCTCACTGAGCGCGACGAATTCTTGAGAGTGGAGAGGTCACTTCGCAAACAAAAGTTCGACCCCACGATCGACTACGCGAAGAAGCGCGGCATTCTCGCCGATATCAATCGAGCGGTATTGAGCGTCGAAGAAGAAGCCGAAGCGATTCGCACCATGCAAGGAGCTTGGCGCGAACCGAAGAAGGGGCGATTGGACGCCGATAGCGTAGGCGACGTACACTGAGCTTAGTCGCGCGCCCCTCCGGGGAGACAAAGATGTAGTCCGGCTTTAGATCCCGGTGGATAATTTGGTGTTTGTGAGCAGCATCTAGAGCGCTGAGTACGTCCAACATCAACTGCCGTATCAGGGTGTCGCTAAGAGCCTCTGTGCCAACCAAGCCAGAGAGCGGACTCCCCTTCAAGTACTCCATAACCATGTACGGACACCCATTATTGAGCCTACCTACGTCCAAAATGGTGACAATATTGGTATGGTTAATGAGGTTGGTTGCTCGAGCTTCGGTAAAGAAACCGGGAACCAAGTTCGCGTGGATTTTCCAGTCTTTGAGGAAAACTTTTATTGCAACTCGACTCAAAATTTCGGGATGTGTGGCGAGATACACCCGGCCCATTCCGCCTGTGCCAATCAGACTCCGAATTTGATAGGCACCATTTCTTTCCCTAGATGCTCATCTTCAGCTTCTTCGAATAATCCTTCAGAGAGCTCTGCACAGCTAGAACAAGTTCCGATATGCGCCGAAAACTCTTGAGCCGAATCAAGCTCGTAGCACTCTGGTCCCTTGGCTAAGGCCATCATTACGTCGTCGCAATCCATTTAGTACTCCTTCCCCGAGTAGTCTATCTTCGCAATTCACCTTGTCCGAGAGTCCAGTATGGCGACTTCGACAAAGGGAGTTTCCCACAAG
>JAESTW010000232.1 GCA_016763395.1 Kofleriaceae bacterium | reverse complement strand
ATGTAGACGTGGACGCGCCTGTTGGTGAGTATTTGGCAGATCAACTGGTGATTCCCTTCAGTCTGTCCGGCGGCGGACGATTTGTTGCCGAGATTACTGGCGACTGCTCGTTACAGCCAATTGATTTAGTTGACATGGGGCCGATTCTCACCCGACGGGCGATCGCGATCGTGGCCCAGTTGCCAGGTACAATCGCAATGCGTGAGCTACGAGAAATTCGTAGCCTCCTCGAGTGGAAGAACGAAGAATGTCTGCCCAGGGTTGTCCAAGACTCGCGCGGGCCTGGCAATGTCTTGCTGCTGGAACTGGCTCGTGAGGGCATCATGGAGATGGCCGTTGTTTTCGGCGAGCGCCGTTTGCCTGCAGAGAGGGTTGCCGCAAAAGCAGCCAGGTTGATTCGCAACTATGTAGACGTGGACGCGCCTGTTGGTGAGTATTTGGCAGATCAACTGGTGATTCCCTTCAGTCTGTCCGGCGGCGGACGCTATCGGACAACAGCACTCAGCGAGCATACCAAAACGAATATTGAGGTTGTTCGCATGTTCTCCGATACTGAGGTACACGAGGAAGCTGCAGATGCCGGCGGCGTCACAATACACTTCGGCGTCAGTTCTTAGTAGGCGTCAGCCCTCAATAGACGCCCAGTCAATCCGTTTCACTGCAAAAGACGACACTAGTTTCTTCAACTTGTCTCAAGATAGTGTGTTTTCGGTCGATCCAATACCGCGGATGTTTGTATCAATGTGGATGAGCAGGGACTTGGTTTGCATAGAGCAAGACAGCTCTGTGGATGAAGCCAACAAACTGATGACCGAGATGAAAATCCGGCGCCTCCTTGTTACCGACGAGAACATGCGGCTTCTGGGAATTGTGAGCAAGCACGATGTGCTCTACGCAACCAACATTTCCCGCGATCGAGCGCTTAAGTCACGGCGACACTTGCAGGGTACAACCAAGGTCAGAACGGTCATGACCAAGAATCCCTATACGATAAACTCTCAGGACTCGATTGCAAAAGCTGCACAGCTCATGAGAAAACGAAAATTTGGAGCACTGCCGGTAGTCAAAAAAGGCCTCCTTGTCGGAATCATCACGGAATCTGACATACTCGATGCCTTTGCCTCCATGATGAGCTTTGAGGCACCCTCGGTTTTGTTTACTCTCCAACTCGACAAAAGTGATTCGAACTGGTTTGATAAACTCATTGCATTGGCCAAAGACGATGATTGCACGCTGATAAGCGTCACTCGACTGATGCACAAAGCTCAACGAATCGCGATTGTTAGAATTGAAGGAGCCAAGAGTGAAGCCTTTGTTGAAGGCCTGTGGAATGCCGGCTTGTCCGTATTGTCTATTCAGGCCGAACCCTAAACTCCGGTTTCGATAGAGTGGTTGCCGAAGCTCAGCGAATCTTTCAGCCTAAATCGGACAAACCTCACGAGTATTGTTAACGCAGACTCTTTGATCGCAGGTTAGGTTTTCGAGACAGGGCGAATCGCCATCTCGAATGCTGCAACCTTCGCCGAGCTTCGAAAGCGCGACACACACCTCATTTTCGCAGGTGGCATAGGCAACGCAGACATCTTCTGATTCCACGGGGCACGCTTCTCCCACACCAAGCTTCGGTTTACAGGTTGTAGGGGCATCTGCGAATTCGCCACAGTAGTTCCTGGAATCACCGCATGACGCCTCATTGAAGAAAGCGCCGCAGGCTTCTCCGGTCCGCGGAAAAGCGATGCAGGTTTCATCGAGGCAGAAAGAACTATCGTTACAGTCAAAGAATCCTTCACAAGCTTCTCCGACTTCTGCCAATACTTGATTCGGTACACAAATATCATCAGCGCAATGCGTGCCACTGACACAGGGGAGAGTTGAGCAAGACTCACCAAGTCTGCTCCTACCAACACAGACGCCTTGTGTGCAGGTGAAGACTGTTATGCCATCACAAAATGCATCGGCAACACACTCTTCACTGCTCAAACAATCGCCACCAATGTCGACCGTCCCCGTAAACATATCTTCGCAACTTTCTCTGCTTGTAGCTTTGGAAAAGGCAGGACAGTTTGTAGTCGTGACTTCGTCAATACACTGTTGCGCATTTATTGCGTTGTAGACGAGGCGCCCGGCTTTGATGCTTTCTCGTTCTTGATCCGCGCTAATCACAATCGATTCGAGACATGTCGCAATATCAGGGTATCTTTCACACAAAACTAGAGTCTCACAAGCCGCAATTTCGAGTTCGGTATCCAGATCTTCTAGAGCAATGTCCCCATTACTATTTCCGCTGCCATCGCAGGCAACGGCTGATATCAGCACAGCGAAGATCAAATATTTTGTACTCATTATTTGTAAGTGTACGTAGGGTTCCAAACGTTGAATATAGAAAACACTGGCAAAGATAGCCAACGGGCATCGTAATCGGAGGTCAATACTGGCGATACATAGGGAGAACTCGCAACTATGAGAATCGAGGCGGTGCGAGTGGAGAGTATGTCGATCCGCGCCTAGCCAACGTCGTGCACTTGCCGGTTTAGGAATGTGTCAGTGTCGCGCCCAATTGTTTGGATCTGGCCTGAAGTGCAGTATTCCGATACACTTTTGATTTCCTATCACTAGCGTCGAACATTGCAAATTAAATCGATTATTGAACTCTCCGCTGCGTCCCTAACAGCATTCCTTGTTGCATGCTTCAGCCCAACTCACCAAGAAGGACTTGCCTGCTCAGAGGAGGGGCTGTGCCCCAGTGGTCTTGCCTGTTCTGCCGACCAAATCTGCCGCTCGCCCGACACAGTGGCCGATGGTGGGTCTCTAGATGATGCCCCAAGAGCACCGGACGCCGGGTTATCCGATGGCGGCAATGTTGCCTGCGAGTTCAGTGATACTTCGATCTGTGCCTCAGGCCCCATACAGCCCGCAATCACAATCTCGGGAGATCCGGACGAGCTAAACACCGACACTGATGCCCGCTGCCGTGAGTTCACAACAGCAGCGGGCTCGAATGTATGTCTGATCTACACCGATTCGTTTGAAGTTTTGAGTGGCGGGGTTCTGCGGGTCGTTGGCTCCAAACCACTTTTTATCGCCAGTGTTGGAAGCATCGAAATACATGGGAATGTAGATGCGAGTAGTTCACGCAATGGCTCGCGCGGAGGCGGCAGTAATTCGTCCGATTGTCTGTCGCCCATCCCTGCAGATAGCAGTAATAGTGGCGGCGGCGGTGGCGCAGGT
>JAESTW010000014.1 GCA_016763395.1 Kofleriaceae bacterium | reverse complement strand
TTTATTACGCCGGACATGGGTACTCTCGATGAAATTGTTCAAAAGCCACCTCTCAGTGCCGCCGAGCTAGGGGAATGCACCGTAGGTCCTGTCCGAGAAACCATGCTGATGCTGACTTGGGCATTGGCATTGAGCGATGGGGATGTCGATGCTGGTGAAGCGGAACGACTCTCCAGCCTCGGGGCCGGCCTGGCGATCCAGACCGAGCGCTGCGCCCAACTCAAGGGGTATGCACAGGCGTACCAGATCGATTCCAGCTTGGGAGCAGTCTACGCTTCAGGCCAGCGAGACGAAACAGCATACCAAGGCGTCGTCGCTCTGGGCCAAAGGCTTGGCATAAACACAGAGGCAATCGAGCGAGTGGATATCCGTTATCGCAAACGCTTCGGACTTGTTTAGGCGTGAATGGCTCGTTACTTCTGTCCGCCGTTTTGAGGCTACTAATCGAGGTGTCATAGGTCTTTGTTAGGTTCCGGATTCCCCATGCGACTCGTCTCCAAAACTACTCTCTACTTCCAAGAGGGAAACTCTGACAAGGTTTACGAGGTCGAACTATGCGAACTTGGACCGGACCAGTTTGTCGTCAATTTTCGCTACGGCCGGCGGGGCTCGCTACTGAAAGAGGGAACGAAGACGGAGGAGCCAGTTTCTGAGCGGAAGGCTCAGGGCATATTCGACAAACTCGTCGCTTCGAAGGAGAAGAAGGGCTATTCGGCGGATGGACTGTCATCGAGCGTTGCCGTCGAAGAGACTACCGTAGCCTCGTCATCGGTAGCCCCATCATCAACAGGGCTCAGCGACGAGGAGCGAGCTCGAAACCGGGTGCTACTCAGTGCGCTGAGCGAAGGCGAGCGATCGAGCCGGCCACTGGACCGAATCATTTGGCGTGTTGGAGAACTGGGCTTGCCTCAGGCCGAACCAATGCTGATCGAGCTGATGGGCACTTGCCAAGAAGGCCAGACGACTAGAATTTATTGTCTGCTGTGGGCGCTGGGCCGATGTGGCGGAGCGCCGGCAATGACGGCGATTGAGATGTTTCGTGAGCAGGCGAATTCGAGTTGCCCCGCTCATGTCATCGGGATTGCCTACGAAGCGTTGCGCATGCTTGGCAAGAGGGTTGCTGACGATGTATTGCTTGCACGGCTTCAGAGCCAGCAATTGGCAGCCTTGCCGCCCAAGATGGCGAGCGCTGTACGAACTCAGGATGCTGATGCGTTGAATGTACTGCTTCAGGACGCGATCACCGAAGGGCACCGCGGTTTGTCCGAGACCATTGTGACATTGTACCGCCATGGTGGAGAAGTCGTTCGCGCAGCTCTGTGTTCATGCTTACGTTCGCTACCGCTAGAGTATGGGAGTTTTTCGGCTGTCCGAACACTTTTCAAGGCGGCGGAGTACCGGGGCGATGGCGAGATTTTTGGCATTGTCGCGCACCGTTTTGAGACCACCAAGGCAAACCGAAGTTACTACTATGGCAAAGATCAGGCGTTTACGCGCTGGACGCGCCTCTATTTGCGCAAGCGGGTCGCTCGAAGCCTGCGACGTTTGGGCTCAGATTCATCATCGGATTTCGTTCCGATGGCCGTCGGAGTGTTGCTTCCCTATGAGGATATATCGAATCGAAACATAGCGGCAAACTATCTGCTGTTCGGACAGAATGAAAAACACCCGAGCTCTGGTGACGGCGCAAGTGGCTGGATGCAGGCGCAGGTTCATAAGCCCATAGGAACTCCAAATGCACGCCAGGAAGCATTCCCTGAGCTGTGGGAGCAGCGGCCGGAAGCCCTGTTGCACCTAATTGACGGAAGTACTAACGAGGCTGTACACCGATTGTCCGTGGCTGTGTTGCGTGATTGTCCTAAGTTTTTAGCCAACCTCGATATCGATGTACTGAAAATGTTGGTGTCTGCTAGGTACGTATGCTCGGCGGAGCTTGGCTTTGAGCTTGTCCGGGTACATCCCGTGGACGCAGGTTTGGCGATGGTACTGTGCCACTCGCGCTTGTTAGAGGCGCGAGTACACGCTCATCAGTGGCTGCGATTGCAGTACCCGATTGTAGATGATAGTGAACTTTGGGCATCGCTGATTATGAGCGCCTATAGCGACAATCGCGAGTTTGTCCGAACCGTGTTCCGTGGCGCGCTACTGCCCACAAAACTAGAGCAGCTGATCGTCGCTCGGGTGATTGGGAGTATCCGGACGAGTGATGATTCTCGGGATACCAGCCTCTTCCTCGAGTTTGTGGACATATTGCTGACGTCATGTAAGGAGCAAGCAAGCACCTTGGGCGAAGAAGTGCTGCGTGATTTACTGACGCATTCCATCGTCGCAGTTCAAGAAGTTGGTGCTCAGTTGCTGCTGCACAATCGAGCTTTTGCCAATTCGGTACCGCAAGATCTGTTGATTGCTCTACTCGAATCTGAGCACCCTTCGATCCGTTTGGTCGGTACCGAGCTTCTGGGCAAGCTGCCACAATCGGAACTTTCGCGGTACCCAGAACTCTTCGTACATTTGGCGCTGCACGAATTGGAGGACTTGCGACTTGGCGCCTACGAGACCATCTTACGAGTTGCGCAACACGATTCTTCGTTTGCTAGCGCGATTGCATTGGCGCTGAGTGAAGCTCTCCTACGAAAACTTCCTAAAGGCGCGCCCGCAAATGCCATTTTGCTATTGCAAAGCCCGGAACTCTTGGCAGTCTTGCCAGCCGCCGACCAGAGTCACGTCATGCGTCTCTTGCGCCTCAAATCGCCTCATGCTCGCCAACTCGGCTTGATCTATTTGGGACGGCTCGAAGCGGAATCTTTTACGCTTTTTGACTTAGTAGGATTGGCCGATCACGAGATGGTCGCCGTTCGTCACGACGCATGGAAGAAGTGCAAAGCGTCAGTAGACCGTTTTCGTTTGACCATGCCGGCGCTCGCTCGCCTTCTGGACGCCAAATGGGATGATACTCGTGCCTTCGCTATCGAGTTTTTGGAAACGGGTTTTGCCAGCGACGAATTGGGCCCGGCTGCACTAATTGCGATCTGTGATTCTGTCCGGCCTGAGATTCAGCAGTTAGGTCAGAAGTTGATTCTGGAGCACTTTCGAGATGAAGACGGGCAGGAGTACCTAGCGAAACTCAGCGAGCATCCGTCAACTCGCCTGCAAAACTTCGTGACCAATTACCTGGAGCGATATGCGGCAGACGATTTGCAAAAGCTCAGCGACCTCAAGCACTACTTCCTGTCCGTGCTTTCTCGCGTTAATGCGGGCGGAGTCGCCAAACGCCGATGTTTGCGTTTTCTGGAGCAAGAAGGGCTCAAGAGTCCCGCGGCAGCCGTCGTTGTTGGAGAAATTCTCAGTCGACAGAGCGTTACGATTGCCATCTGCAACAAAGCCAGTATCATCTCTGCGATGGTTGCGCTGCATGCGAAGTATCCCGATCTCGAGCTTCCCATTGAAACCGTAGCCCCACCGACACGAGGACAGGAGCCGGCGCATGCAGTTTGACTACAGCTATAAGCGTTCTTCTCAGGTGAAGAATACCGGCGACGAGACGGCGATGTCCTTTTCGCCAGATCTCACGCGAGATCCAACCTATTTTCGCGGTCAGCTGAACCAGAAAATCCCTTTTCGTGAGGCGATTAGTGCACTTCACGATGTTGTCGTAAGTGACGCTCGCTACAAACCTCGCGATCGAGCCGAGTACATGGCATGGCTTGAGCAACAGGATTTCGTGGATGTGAAATCGCTCGATCTTCATCGTCAAGATCTGGCGGAGGAGTATGAGCGGGTGAGTGGTGAACTCTCCGAGATTTACCGAAGTAGCCAAGAGCGCATGCGCCCGTACTACAAGGCCCAGAAGAAGTACTTTGACTATTTGTACAAGCGCGACTATGACGCGTGGTTTGTACTCGACCCGGTAATTACCGTCCACCCGGACGAAGTCTTCTTCGAATGCTTTAGCCAAGACGAGGCCAGCTACGGGCGTCTGAGTGCGAGTTTTGAGGTCTTTGACTCTGTCGGTGAATTTGCTTGTGGAACCACCAACGTGGACTACTCGCAAGCCTTGTACGAAGAGTTTCAAAAGATTCGCAGCTACAAGAGCACTCGCTTGGAGATCGATCCAAGTGGCTTTGAAGTGCAAACCACCATGGAAGAAGCGCACAAAGAGGTCAAAATCGATCTCCCGGACAGCTGGGTGCGCGGCTTTTTACAGGTGAGCTCTGCCATGACTCTGGGCGCCGTTGAATTCGACTTGCATCCGATGGATTTGCACAACCTTTGCTTTGTTCTGCGGCGCAAAAAAGAACTCATCGGCCCACGATCGATGCGCTACAAACTGGTTCCGGGACAGCCGATCGTCGTGGTCTTTGATCCTTGGGGAACCGAAGTAAAGTGTGGTCGATCGATCTACAAAGGAAAGTCGGAACGAGAGATTCGTGTTTGGGGTCGTAGACGAATTCACGCGCTAGAACGGCTGATCCCACTAGCTAAGCGATTTCGAGTTACACTGCTGGGAACGGGAATGCCCTCGTTCTACGTGGCGGACATGGGAGCGATGTCCTTTACGCTGGGACTGTCCGGTTGGACGAAGAACGATTGGAGCCAATCGGCAAACTTCGATCTAATGGCGCCACGGGAAGAGGTCGACTCTCATACAAAGAAGCAAATCTTCGCCGCGCTCAAAGAGAACTGGTTTGAGGACTCAGCCAGTTTGTCCGCTCGGCTCAATATTGATAAGCCCCTCGTTGAGAGCGCACTGGCTTCGTATGTACAGGCTGGCCGCGCTATCTACGATCTAAACAAGGGCGTATACCGAGTTCGCGAACTGACTCGTGAACCGTTGCCAGTCGATGCCTTGCGCTTTAGCAATGAGCGCGAGAAGAAGGCGACTGCACTCCTGCACAGTGGCAAAGTACGTGTGCAGATGCGACTCTTGCCAGAGGGGGAACAAGAATTTTCGGGAGAGGTCGTCGATGGCAGGAATACCTACAAGACAAAGCTTGTGCTAGATGCCGAGTGCAAGATGGTGTTTGCCGAGTGCGGTTGCAATTTCTACCAACAAAACAAACTCTATAAAGGCCCGTGCGCGCACATGCTGGCTTTGCGCATTGCAGAGCATCGCGGAATCTCGGACGTCGTGGATGTGCGAGAGGCGAAGTCTGCTCGCAAGCCAAGGCAGAGTGACGAAGTCCTGGACGTTATCGAAAAATATTCACAGGAGGCTATAGCAGGGCAAGAGCCCGCCCAAGGAGGCTGGTTTAAACGCACGTGGAACTCCATTGTCGGCACAGAGGATAGCAAGGCTGACGCGAGATTGAGGTCCGCGCTGGCGAGTGCTATCGCGGAGATCGACGGCAGCTTGGCCACGATTGAGGACAAAGACGCCTTGCTAATCGACCTTCACTTGGCGACTGCCAACCTGGAAAGCGCTTCTGCTCGGGCATCTACAGCCGCACTTGTCATAGTGCACTCGCATACTGTTCGCGAAGTCTTTGGGGACACCGAAGACCTCGTTATTATCATTCGGGAACACTTGGAAAAGGGTTCCAATTAGGAGTTTTGCGCGCAGCGATATAGATCCATAAACCTTGCAGTATGGGCGGCGGATCGCCGTCCTTGTGAATTGGCCTGTCATGCATCACTAGCTCGCTCGTGACTTTGCCGGGGAAGCCTCCCTCGACGTTCTTCGGTGTGATTTGCCGAGAATATAAGAACGTCGAGGGAGGCTCCCCGGCCGGAGTTGAGACGATCTAGTCCTGAGAGTTGTACGAAGGTATCTAATCGCTGCGCGCATTTTATCCAAGACCATGTCCAAACAACCCACCACTCGCAAAGCGCTGTACGAGCGCATCGCCAAGTCCTCTTTGGACGAGGTGATTTTGGAGGAGATGATCCGTCTCGGGTTTTGGCCATCGTCCTCTGATGCGCCGAGTGATCCTGCTGAAGAAATTCGCCGTCGCGGACACTTGCAGCGACGTCTCAACGAGATTCGTACAGAACAACTCGGACTGCAAAACGAAGCGAAGCTCAAAGAAGAGGCTCGCAAAAAGCGAATGTCCGATGCACGCGAGCGTCGTTTGCAAAACCGCGAACGACGCCTGAGGGAGCGTTCAGAACGCCGGGCACAGTGGCATCAGAAAAAGCAGGAAGAGATAGGCTATCTCGGGGATGGCTTCTCGGCTGGACTGGGAAAGCGCGAGTGCGATGACAAACGCTTGCAAGCGCAAGGAATTCCTGTCTTGGGCGATGCAATGTCTCTTTCCAACGCGATGGGAATCAGCTTGGGGCAGCTGCGTTTCTTGGCATTTTCACGAAAGACCTCGCGGTACTCACACTACCAACGTTTTTCAATCCCCAAGAAAGATGGCGGAGTGCGCATGATATCGGCGCCGATGCCTCGCCTGAAAGCTGCGCAGACTTGGATCTTGGAGACGATTTTGAATCCACTGCCCATGCATGATGCGGCACACGGATTTCGTCCCGGACGTTCGATCGTTAGCAACGCGACACCGCACATTGGTGCTGACGTGGTTGTAAATCTAGACCTAGAAAACTTCTTTCCAAGTGTTGGCTATCGGCGCGTAAAGGGGCTCTTCGGACACTTTGGGTACAGCGAAGAAGTAGCTACGATATTGGCCTTGCTCAGTACAGAGCCAGAGCTCACTCAGATAAAACTCGATGGTGACACCTACTACGTTGCCAAAGGCGAGCGTTTCTTGCCGCAAGGGGCGCCGAGTAGTCCGGCCATCACCAATCTGCTGTGTAGGCGTCTCGACCGGCGTCTTGAGGGTATTTGTAACAAGCTCGACTTTCGCTATACACGCTATGCCGATGATTTGAGCTTTTCTGCGCGGGGCGAGCCGGCGAAATTGGTCGGCAAACTACTTTCGCAAGTCGAGTGGCTGGTAGCCGAGGAGGGATTCAAAATTCACCCGGACAAGACTAGGGTGTTTCGTCGCGGACGACGGCAAGAGGTGACAGGACTGGTTGTCAATGACGGCTTGTCTGTGCCCCGTGCGGTTTTGCGGCGATTTCGTACGCTCCTCTTTCAGATCGAAAAGGACGGAACCGATGGCAAGCGCTGGGGCGCGAGTGATGATGTGTTGGCATCGGCTATGGGCTTCGCCAATTTCGTCGCGATGGTTCAGCCGGAAAAGGGCGCATCGTTGCAGACCCAAGTACGCAAGCTACTGAAGACCTACGGCAAAGCAAAAGCGCCCAGAGCGCAGTCCGCCGAGTCGAAGGGCACCGAGTCAAAAGGCGCCGAGTCAAAGGGCACTGGACGTGGGCCAACCCCTACTTCTGACGAGACGGACAAAAAGACAGAAGACTTGGCGCCTAAGAAGAAGTGGTGGAAGCTGTTTTAGCAGGCTCTCGCCAGGCTTTCGTCACAGCTTAGGTGAATGGTATTGAGCTTAAGTTGGGCAGTGAAGTGAGACCACTTTTGCGCAGAAACTGCGTGGCAACCGACTCTTACGAATAGGGAAGTTGTAATTGTTGTCCGGGCCTGCACTGTCCGCAACCATGCTGTCGGTTTTTCGCCCAGAGTGTTAGCATTTGAGAATGCCTAGTGAGGGAAGTACCGGACGACTGCTACAGCTTTGCTTGGGCTACTTTGTCTTCTACGTGTTCTTCGGAGTGGCCGTAAAATGGTTGCGTGGGCCGCTGGAGATGAACAGCATTGCCATTCTCACCTTCACGACCATGGGAGGTACGGGCATTGTCTTTCCCATTGTAATCTTGCGCCGGTGGTACAAACTGC
Organism: Kofleriaceae bacterium; assembly: GCA_016763395.1. Classification (GTDB taxonomy): domain Bacteria; phylum Myxococcota_A; class Polyangia; order Haliangiales; family Haliangiaceae; genus NORP324. The sequence goes on along the minus strand of JAESTW010000014.1, from coordinate 1,065 downwards.
ATTCCAACGAGAGCGTGACGAAGTTCGGCATACGCTTTCCTCGCGAATATCTCTACATCATTCCGTCCGGGATTTGTACAGCTATCGTCATTCCCACAACGACCCTGATGTACACACTGCCGATCACCGTCATGGTCGCGATGACCATCATGCGCGCGAGTATCATCGTCGTTAGTCGTATTGTAGATTCGATTCAGATGCGTCAGGGGCTCATGACGAGGCGGGTGTACCCAGAGGAGAACATCGCGATCGTGCTGGCGCTAGGGGCTGTTGGAGTTCACTTGTTTTATGGCGCCAAGAATGATGGCGGCTTTGACTTCATGGGCGATCCAGCGGCTATGACTATTCTCAGCTGCTACATCGGGTTCTACGCAGTACGAATTTATCTGATGAATTACTTCAAAAACACTCGCGCTCCGGGAGTTAAACTCGACAATCACGGTTTCTTTGCAATCGAGCAGTTTGCGGCGATGGCGTCGATTTTGCTTATGCTGGGAGCGCTATTGCTCTTTGCCGGCGATGGTCCGCGAATGATGCTTTTCAAAGAAGCTGCTTCGAGCCCACCTCCTAACTGGTTTTGGGGTGTTGTAGCCGGAGTTCCCTTTGGCCTCGCCGCCTTCTTTTCGGTGTTTATCTACATGTTCAAAGGCCGGACAGCAACCTTTGCTGGCCTCGTCAATCGCCTGACTTCTCTTGTGGCAGGCACGATGGCGACTCTGATCTTTTGGCTGGGGTTCGATGGTCAATCACCCAAGCCCCAAGATTGGATCGCTCTAGGGTTTATCTTCGCCTCCGTACTCTTCTTATCGTCAGCCGAACGGAAACGTGCTGGCCGCACAGCCTCAGAGCAACGTTAACCTCAATATGACAATACCTTGAGCGCAGTTGAGGCTATATACCTGTTGCGAGCTCTTGATAGGTAATTTCGGCACCTCGCAAATAGAGCAAAGGACGATGATCTGGGTGCGGCAGTTTGTTGAAAAAGACAAAGCGAAGATCGAGCTCAAGTTGTCCGGGACCTTGGAACTCGATTGCATCGTCAGCTAGCTGTGCTTCACAGTTCAC
>JAESTW010000231.1 GCA_016763395.1 Kofleriaceae bacterium | reverse complement strand
CCGCGAGAGAAATGTTTGAAATTGATCCGTACATTGAGATAGACCTTTTCTCGGACGGATTGACTCAAGAAAACATGGCTGACTTCTTCGATGGCAAACTCGATCTTGTCGTCGATGAGTGTGATGACTTATTCGCAAAAGTACGCATCAGAGAATGTGCGAAGGAGCATGGTATTGCAGTATTGATGGACACAAGTGATGGTGGACTACTCGATATTGAACGCTTTGATCTAGAACCATCGCGACCTATCTTCCACGGCGTGCTGCCTCACTTGCGAGCAGAAGATCTTGTAGGATTATCGACAAAAGACAAGATTCCCTTCGTATTGGCAATTTTAGGGATCGAGGAAATGAGCGGACAATTGGCAGGCTCGCTCATCGAAATCGACAAAACACTATCGACATGGCCTCAATTGGGCTCAGCGGTGACATTGGGTGGAGCGCTCATTGCACACAGCGCCCGATCGGTTTTCCTCGATTCCAACAGTAGTTCTGGACGATTCCGCATAGACTTGGACAAACTTATATCGACCGGACAAGAGAGCCCTGTCTCGATACCGGTAGTTTCCAAGGTCTCCGCCAATGCGCTTCACTTACCAAAGGCACCAAAGGCGCCCACCTTTTCCAAGGTGGATGAACAATTCGTCCGCTACCTGATTTCCTTTGCCATTCGCGCTCCTTCTGGTGGCAATGCCCAGCCATGGAAATTCGTTTGGCGGTCGCCAGAGCTGCACTGCTCCATCGACAAAACTCGCGCGAGCTTTCTCGATTTCGAAGGCAGTGCCAGTAAACTCGCCTTGGGTGCTGCAGTAGAAAACATTGTTTTGGCGGCGGCCAACTCAGGCGTTCGGACAATCATTCAATACCCAGACGACCCGTCGTGTGAGTGCATACTCCGCTTTGAACAGCACAACAACCCAAGTCTTCCGAACCAGGACATCTTTCGGCATATATTCAGCCGGGCAACCAATCGGAACCTTGGCAACAAGGCCACGATGAGCAGTCACGAAATCGACATACTTCGGAGTGCTGCGCAACAAGCCGGTGGTAGTGTCCGGGTAGTCACAGGTGACGAAGACATTGTGACGATAGGAAAACTCCTCGGCCAATGCGACAAATTGCGCTTTTTATCTTCACGGATGCATACTGAACTAGTGTCCGAGCTACGTTGGACGCTTGAGCAAGTTGAATCAACAAAAGATGGAATCGACTTGGAAACGTTGGAGCTTCCCCCAGCGGACCGCGCCATTCTGAAAGTTCTCTCTCGGTCGGACATTCCAACCTTCCTCAATAGAATTGGAGGAGGAACGGCCATTGGCGACGGATCCATAAAGGCCAATGCTCATGCGTCCAGCATGCTCTTGGTAACGGTCCCCAAAGGAGAAGCGCAGGACTTTCGTGGAGGCCGATGCATGCAGTCGGTCTGGCTAGCCGCGACTTCACTACAACTGGCAATATGGCCGCAGGGAGTGCCCTTCTTTCTTCTACGCCAAGCACGCAGCGAGAAAAGCCAACTCACCAACGCTGAATCCAAAGAGCTGATTGCTCTTGGTGGCGCGCTTGAGAAGTGCATGAAGGTCGGTTCGGACGACCATGTTACGATGCTCTTTCGCTGTAGCCACTCGCCACCGCCGAGCGCCTTCGCCTTGCGCCGAAGTATAGATGATGTCTACTCGGCGTAGCGGAAATGCACTGGGCCAGAGAGCTGAAGTACTCGGCGTTAAATTCCTTTGGCTCTAGTGTCCAACGCGACGTACAGCCGTAGGGCTTTTGTAGGGTTCGCAATTGACTCATCGGACAGTCGGTCTACCGCTGAGCTTTCCCCGCCACTCGCCAGAGCCTCCGCGATATTCATGTGTATGCGCATCCCGCAGTTGGAAAACAGAGTCGCAGCTTCCACGTACGTATCGCGGCTTCCCTCCTCAAGCTGAGCACTGAGAAAAACTCCCAATGCCTGGGCCCATACCATCGGTTCTTTTCGAAGGCTCAATGACGCGCTTTTGGCTTCCCGTCGAAGAAGTATTTTCTCTTTCCCATCATTGCTCTGTCTAAGACACGCAATCGCTGCCCGGCCACGCAAGTCGAGAAGTAACACGCGATTTAGTCCGACACGCATCAGTCCAGACGCCTTTAACTCGGCCCATTTCCCCTCGATTCGCGCCCATGCCTCCTGCCCTTTTCCTTCATATAGATCGATCTGTGTCTGGGCGTATAAATCTAGAAAATGTTGCAGATGAAACCCTGTTTGGGACCATCTCGAAATAGCATCACTGGCAAGGCTACGTGCTTCGTCTGGCTTGTCTTCCAACAAAAAAGTGATGTTACTGAGCCCAGAACATGCCCCAAGCTCTGCGTATAGATCACCACTCTCGTGAGCATTCTTCAAGTTCCGCTTTACTTGAAGAGTTAGGCTATCGATATCACCCAAAAATACGCTGACACTTTGCTGAATCATTGCCAACGAGCCCAATTCCCAAGCTACTCCCCCATTGGTTGCAATTAGCTGAGCAACACAACTGGGAATATCCCTACGACAACGCAACCAATCTCCCTGCAAGTAGGCTGCAGGAATCCTCGTCGTCGCAACCCACGCCATTGCACCTTTGTCCGCAGTCTGCGCTGCAAGCGTTTCAGCCTTTTGCAGTAGTTTCTCGATCTCATCGCGGGGCTGCCCAATCGCGGCAAGGCTCGCCGCCTCTAGAGCGTACCCTCTCGAAATCCGAATCGGCTCTCCGGACGACAACGCAAGTCGAAGATGCTTGGCGTGCAAGCCAAGTGCAAGCAATTGATCAACGTTGAAAAGACCAATGGTTGCTCCCCACAGAGTATCCATCTGTTCGAGGCGCCACGAGTCCACCTCGCCATTCCTATTTGTATTGGCAAACCATGATTTCAAGCGCAATAACAGACGTTCTCGTAAAAACATCCGCAACACCGCGCCGCGTTTTTTTGGCAATCTCTGCTTGTACGACTCCAACACTGGCACCATCATTGCGATGCCATCATCAATACGACCACAGCGCAGAAGCTGCTCGGCAGCAAGCTGACGAAAAGTATAGGCGTGTTCAGCCTTAGCTAAGAGCAACGCCTCTTCAAAGGCATCTGCAGCGTCGCTACCTCGGCCGGCGCTGACCAGAGTATTAGCGAGCTTCTCCCACAGCCGACATTCTGGTTTGTCCGCTTGTGCATCGATTGCTTCTCGATACAGCCGACTGGCGAGCTTGTACGCAGTTGTACGCACTGCATCATCTGCTGCGAGTTCATAGTGCATGGCCGCTTTGCCTAGCTCATCGGCAAATGCCCAATACCTTGCCAACGTCTCTAAGTCGTTGGAGTGGCCATCCTCGAGTGCCGTTGCCAGAGCGCGATAGTAGAACTTTTTGGTGTGGGGATTGAGGTTGGCGGCTACTTCCCGGACACGCGAGTGATAGAGTGCGATGGTATCAGTGTTTCGTATTCCGTTTCCACGAACCAGCTTCTCTGCCTGCAGTGAATCTACACTGTCACGCAACTGCTCGAGCGTCTGACCGGTGGCTTGCGCTGCGACATCCCTGGGAAGGGGTTTTTCGGCCAGAGACAACACTTCCAACAGCAACCTGTCCGGATCGGACAACTCCTCGATGTGTCTCGCCAATGCCTCGTTCAGGCTATGCCCACCGTGCCGTCCCTGGGTATAGCAATAGCGAAGAAGTACCTCGATAAAAAAGGGGTGCCCCTCGGCCTCCTTGGCAATCTCCCCTGGTGTCACATTCGTTATACCCAACTCCTCGGACACCCGTGCGGCCAGTTCTTCTGCCGCTTCTGGCTCGAGCACACCTATTCGAATCTTGTCGATCCTGAAAACAATCGCCTCCAATCGCTCCTCTAGTTGAGCCCGGTATTTAGAATCAGCCGGCGTCCGAATCGTCGCAACCAACATCAGTTTAGGTTCCCGTGGCTGCTCCAAGAGAGCACTTAGTAGGTCAAGACTATCCTGATCGGCCCACTGCAAATCATCGATTAGCACCACCAAAGGCGACGTTTCTGCAACTCTGGTGAGTAGACTACGTAGTGCCTGAAATACTCGAGAACGTAATTCCATCGGATGCAGATGCTTGATCTCTACACTTGTCGACTTGCGAAACGCCTCCACCTGCCGCAATACCGGAAACGCGCGAACGAGAAGCGAAGAGTCGTCCGATAGCAGCGGTGCAACCTCCGACGAATCAATGGATCGCAAGTACAATGCCAATGCGTCGACTACACCATCGACAGCCTTGTATGGCACTGACTCCTTTTGGTAGCACTGACCGGACAGGAGCAGAGCCTCGTGCTCAATCGAGCGCCCAAAGACACCCATGAGTTCACTTTTACCAACACCCGATTCCCCGTAGACAAAGACCGTACTCGAGCGTTGAACAGAGAGACCATCATAGGCGTGACGTAGCTGCGCCAACTCGCGAGCGCGCCCAACCAGAGTCTGTTCGTCGAGTTCTCTTGGCCCCTGAGGGGACGAGCTTGCTCACTACCCAAAAGGGAGAGAATTTCCTTGCCTCCCGGACGTTTGTCCGGATCGTAGTGCATCAAACATGTACACAGGAAATCCCACATTTCGTCAACAGCAGGATCTACGAGTGACGGAGCTGGAGCTACTTTCATCGCAGAGCTCTTGAGTATCTCTTCCATCGACCCACTCACCGGCAACTGTCCGGTAAGAGCCTCAAACAACATTACTCCCACGCTGTACCAATCCGATGCTGCTCCGGCGGCGCCCAACTCTGTCAATTCAGGCGCCATGTACACCGGGGTTCCCATAAGCTCCCCACTCTGAACCTCACCAATATCCGCAGATAGGCCAAAGTCCAACACAACAACTCTTCCGCCCTCGTCTACGATGATATTGGACGGTTTAATGTCTCGATGCACCTTGTTCGCCAGGTGCAAAAACAAAAGCCCTCGTGCCAACTGAACGAATCCGTCCAAAAGGCGCTCTTTGTCCAGCGTCGACACATTCCCCCGAGATAACTTCGCAACGAGATCGCTTCGCTGTATGGCCTCGACAAGAATCCTTTCCGTCGGAAGCTCGGACATTTCACTGGAGGTAGTATCCTCGTTGTCCACGCCCGGACGAATCCAATCGAGGAAGTGAGTTCCCGTGATCAACTCCATGGTAAAAAACCAACGGCCGTCATGCTCCATCAGTTCGAGAAAACGGGCCAAGTTGGGATGACGAATTTCCTGCAAGACACGGAACTCTTGCTTGAACTTTTGGATGCGCTCCCCGTGATCAGAAAAGCGCAGTACCTTTAGCGCAACCTTAGCGTCGTACTCTCTATCGTACGCCTCATACACAACACCCATGCCGCCTTCACCAAGGCAGCTAAGCATTTCAAAGCGAGGTACATCGGGAAAACTAACTGACGCCATCGAGTTCGGAGACGATTCTATCACCGATCGCCCTTGGCACTGCACTCAATCAACTTCCGGTTTAGCGATACATCCCAAGCTCATAGTGATTTCTTAATCGACCGAATGTTTATTCCCTGAAATCTATCTAGTAAGAAACTAAAGCTAAGCAGCATTACAATTGCCATCGCCGTTAATCGTATGGGTACGGGAAACCCAAGTGTCGCCCACTT
>JAESTW010000013.1 GCA_016763395.1 Kofleriaceae bacterium | reverse complement strand
TATAGCCTTCAAGGAGCATCGTAGCCCACGTACACAGGCCGGACAAAAGGTTTGGCCAAGCCAGCAAGGCCGGGAAAGGAGAGTCCGACGGCGACTGGCACCAGAAGTCTCGGACAACTTTGGCAACGATAGCTCTGGTGTTGTTTCTGCTCCACCGTTTTAGTGTAGCTTGTCGCCAATTGTACATTCACCGGCAGTGTGACCCGATTGCACCCGGGTCAAATTCGGTTTGGGCGTGCTACAATCACGAGCAGATGCCTCATTGCTGCATTTGCTTTCGACGACTCGCAGCGGGCGCGATTTGTCCGGTGGATGGAACGCGTATGGCGGCGACCAACGTGCAGGCTATTGTCGGTGAGCCGCCGCCGGGCTATCAAGAGACTTCGGTCCTGGGAGTTGGTGGCTACGCAACTACGTGGCATGTGCAGGCTGCTGGCAAAAGCAACCTAGCTCTGAAGTGGGGACGGCGAGCAACCGCTGCTGCTATCGCCCGGTTCGAGCAAGAAGCCGCAATCATGTCCGAGGTCGGAAGTTCGGTAGCGCCCAAACTCGTCGAGTCCGGTCTACTTGAGGGCAGACCTTTTCTTCTGATGGAAGAGCTCGAAGGAGAGCATCTGGCGGCTGTTTTGGAGCGACTCGACAAGGGCATGCCAGCGAGTCGAACCATCGAAATTGCGACATCAATAGCCACTGCTATACAGGCTTTGCACCGGATGGGAATCGTGCACAGAGATCTGAAACCGGACAACGTTTTTGTGCAAGAGCACGGGACTAGGTTGATAGACTACGGAGTTTCTGGTCGAGTTGGTGCAGCCAGCGGGGGAAGCGGAACGCCGCAGTATGCCGCTCCAGAACAGTGGAGAGACACGCCAGTTGGCACAGCTGCCGACGTTTACGGTTGGGGCGTCATGGTCTACGAACTTGTCTGCCTTCGTCTTCCTTTTGTCGGCGAGGGCAAAGCGATTCAGTATGAGCATGCAACGCTGCGCCCTCCCAGGCCGAGTGAGTTTGCCGAGCTTCCCCAGGCTCTCGAAGACCTAATTCTCTCGGCGCTGTCGAAATCTCCAGGCGATCGTCCGGATGTAGCTGAATTGTTGGAGCGGTTGAAGAGCGCAAACTCGGATACGCCGATCGTCGTGTCTACGGAGAGTTCTGAGGTCGTCACTTCGGTGCCAACGCTGGTGCTGGCGCTAGAGATTCGGCTCGGTGCTGCCAAGTTGGCGGAGATGGCTCAGCGCTTTCAGGCTGAGATTGTCGAACATCGCACTAGTGAAATCCGTTTGGCTTGGCGAAGCGATGCTCATGAAAACCCGCTCGGCGTAGCGCGCGAATGTGCACAGTTCGCAATTGCACTGGGGGCGAAGAGTCCGACCATCCATGTCGTGCGTGCTCAGGTTGTACTACATCAAGGCGTTGAACGACTTTTTGGCAAGGAGTTAGAGGATACCCCTTGGTGGGCGAGGCAGGGCAATGCTGACGTGGTGCTGACTCCAGCGGCCATGCAGATTCAGGCGTGCGCAATTTCTCAGGTGGCGCTAATTGGACGCAATGATGAGCTTCAAACGATTCTCGATGAGGCGTTGATGGCATTTGGCGCACAGCGGGCTCGGATGACGTGTGTTAGCGCAGTGTCTGGCCTGGGAGCCACTCGATTGTTGCGAGAGGCTCAACGAGCGATTGCCAATGAGGTCGAGGTCGAGGTTCATTGTGTATGCATCGACGAATCCACCTTCGGGCAGGATGAGGCGGAGTCCATACTCGATCTGTGTTTGTCCGGACCTGTACTGCTCGTTGTTGACAGGCTTCAAGACTGTAGTAGTGAGGTCTTGGATCTATTGGAGTACGTACTGCTTCCTGGCGCGGACAAGTCTCTCTTCTTGTTGGCAAGCGCGTCCGAGGATTTCAAGAAGAGCCGTCCAGGCTGGGGCAGGCGATGCCAAGGGTATCGTGAAATCGAACTCACTCCACTCGATACCACGAGAACAAGTGAACTGCTGGCAGAATTGCTCAGCCCGGCGCAATACATTTCTCACTCTGTACTTGACGAGTTGTCCGAATGGTGCGGAGGCGTCCCCAAGGCGGCGTACGATTTGGCCTCTCGCTTGGTACGGGATGGGTTTATTGTGCAACGAGGCTTAGGCGCATACCGGCTCGATACCGAGCGTTTGGCTGCGTTGCCGACACTTCCTTTGGACCAGTGGGTGGCGAGTCAGGCTCTGGCCGCACTTGGCAAAGAAGTCACCGCCTTTGGGCTGTTGTGCGCAGTCTTGCCGGCGGACTTTAGTGAGGAGACGACAACGAGGATGTCAAAATCGGTCTCTTTTAGCCAGGGAGTGGCAGATTCTTCCGTCGCTCTTTTCTTGTTAGTCGGACAAGGAGTGTTGCAAGAAGAGCATGGACTCTATCGATTTCGAAATCTTGGAGTTCGCTCAGCACTGGCTGCCCGTCTCTCGCCTGCGCAGGTGGCCGAGATTCACAGCCTTGCGGTAGTGGTGTGGCAAGAGAGGGAGCGAGATTATGAGGCACTTCACGCTCTCTCCTTTCATGCAAGTGGAGCCGGTCAGCCGATATTGGCGGCGACAACGAAAATCGAACTTGCTGATTGGCAGAGAGAATGCCATCGTGCAGTCGAGGCGTATCGGTATTATTCTGAGTCTCTCGTTCTGTTGGAGCAAGTGCCCGGGGAGGAACGCCTCCTGCTGCGAGCTTTAGGAGGGCTGGCCTGGGCTGGTTATCGTGTCGATCGAGTGTCCGATTCGATAACGCGCGCCGAAGAGGCAATCGCGCTAGCCAGTACTATGGGACTACGCAAAGAGCAAGTCTTGGCGATGTTGGAGTTGGCGACAGCTTTGGATTGGGCGCAGAGGCCCAAGGAATCGGCAGATCGTGTCCGAGAAGCCCAGGTCTTGGCCGACCAGTACGGCCTATGTGGTGACGTTTTGCTCTCGCTGCGCTTAGATTTTGGCCAGGGCCGGAGCGCTTGGCGTGAGGGTGATATTGAGGCAGCTCTTGTCCATCTTCGGGATGCAGCAGAAGCCGCGGCGGCAGCGGGGGATTTTGATACCCAGGTCGTCGCATTGTTGTTGCTGGCTCCCGCATTGGTGTCTTTAGGCTACGATAAACTCGCAGAAGCGAGGTTTGATGAACTTTTCGCGCTTTGTATTCCCGCGAGTGACAAATTCCATCTGTGTGCGGCATACGGAAATAGAATGTTCTTGTGGTCGGCCCGCAAAGATCCCGATCGAGCGCGGGATGATCTGCGCAGTGCCAAACGCTTGGCAGAGCAAATCGGACATCCCAGCCCAGAGAGAGTAGCGGTCTACAACCTGGCAGAAGACTTGTACTGGAGTGGTGAAGATGACGAAGAGGCGCTGGAGTTGGCGCGGCGTTCTCGGTATTTGGCGGCACAGTTTATTGATTTGCCAGTTGCGGAAGACGCGCTACTCGTAGCTCGGACATCCCTGGCGCTAGGAGATTGGGAGAGTGCGCGTGAGGCATTGTCTTGGGTCCAAGGCATTGATGCCGCCGAGCGATGTCGTCCATCAGAACTATTCATGGAGATGGTTGGCTTGTGTCTAACGGCAGACACAGCACGTGATGCCGCTTGGAATGAACTACTAACGAGCGCGGCGGCGGAGCTTTCTGGTGACGACCTATTGGAGTTTTGTTACTGGCGTGTGCGATCTGGGCCACCCAGCACTGAAGAGCTTACGAGGATTGTCCGTGCCTGTGCGCCGCTCCTCGTGGAGTATCCCATTTGGAACGAGAGGTTCGAGGGGCTCGAAGCGTTTTCCGGACAGTGCTTCGGGGCGCCTTCGGAGTAGGGTGGTGTGTGCATTTGTACGCTGATGTTGCCAGCCAGCACTTGTCAGCAATGTGTATCTACGAGTTGGCGTGTCTTTAGCCACACAAGGCTCGACCGCTGCTGGATAGCCGCTGTCGCGTTGGGCATATGACTTGCTAAACTCTGGAGGGTGAACTGCTTCCAGCGAATCGCTAGCTTTGTACTCCTCGTAAGTGTGGTGGCGTGTTCTGCACAAGAAGACGATGTTCTCGAAGGAAAGCTGTCTAGCAATGGGCTGACGATCAACCTCGAAACCTTGAGTCTTCTGAGCACAGAAGCATTGGGCCAGGGGACCGGCCAGACACTGATACTCAATGAAACTGACTTTGGCGACATGTTGTCCGCGCCGGGCGGGGCTGAGCTACTCTCGTATATTGCCACGTGTGCACTTGAGGACGGACAAACTCTCACGGTTATGTCTACCGGACAGTCCTTCCCCGGAAACCTGGGCTTAGCGACACAATGGGCAAACGCCAGTTGTGATCAGAGTTGTCAAGGATGGGTCTCAGCCTGCTTGCTCGCCCACGCAAATGCCCTTGGCCAGGAAGTGTCAATCTCTCCTCGAGGGAGCAATGCGAGCCTGTCTTGGAACAGTGGAATCGAAAAGAAATACTCCTACCAAGAATCGGCATTTTACGGGAATCTCTTTCTTCCTGCCGGACAGCGAATTATGCAAGCTTGCAGTGGTACCGGTTTGTACGAATCAGAGCCAGGCGACGACGGAGCATCGGAGTTTCTGCAGGGGCGAATTTGCGGCTCAGGAGCGTGCGAGTTTTCCTTTGCTGGCCTATGCCAAGATTCGCAGATTACTGGGCTTCCTGGCTTCGGACTAAATGTATGTACATCTTATAGTGATGGGTATTATTCAGACTGTACCGAGATCGATAATACTGATATCGACGCACTACCGGGCCCGTCACACGCCGAAGTGATTACCGTGTACCTCGAGAACTAGGAACTGGGGCGTGATGAGCGATAGGAAGGCAGCTACAATCGCAGGATACACTCTCGGTGAGGAGCTTGGCCAAGGTGGATTTGGCACTGTATACCGAGTTCAAAAAGATGGACTCCCGGACAGGGCTCTGAAGATCCTCAACTCAGAACTTGCCTGCGTCGAGCTGGCAGGCAAACGATTTGAGCGGGAATTTGCAACTTTGCGGGCCGTTGCGCATCCCAATTGTGTGAAGGTCTTCGAATCGGGCCGAGATGGCGATGGCAACCCCTATTTCGTCATGGAGCTCCTCGAAGGGCGAGACTTACTACACCATTTACGGGAGTTTGGCAGGCTGGCACATGATGAGGTACTGGACATTCTGGAGCCTCTCTGCATGGCTCTAGAGGTGGCTCATCGCAAGGGCGTTATCCACCGCGACATCAAGTCATCGAACGTGTTTCTATGCAAAGACGGTCGAGTGGTTATCCTTGATTTCGGTATCGCCAAATTATTGGAAGCCCCTGGCATGACTCTGACAATGACCAATCAAATTGTCGGTACCGCTTGTGCAATGTCGCCAGAACAACTCGCAGGGCGTGAGGTTTCTCCACAAACCGACGTGTACGGGCTCGGCTCGTTAGCGTTTCACATGTTTACCGGACGGATCCCCTTTGACACGGACTCATTGACTCTAACGCAATACCTGCACGGTCACGCCGCCCGCATTGCCCCGTCTGCCCACTCTCCGGTTTCGCCTGAAATCGATCAGGTAATTCTGCGTGCCATGGCCTTGGACGCCAGCACAAGGCATACTAGCTCTAGCCATTTTTTCAAAGAACTGGCTCGTGCAGTGGTCGGAGAGCAAGAGGGGAACTACCGCGAGGTTCAGGCAATTGTCGCTTACTGCCGTTTGGGAGCGTGCGGCGATAGTACAAAGGACGCCCTTGCCGCGATCGATACCTTGGATGAGGCGGTGAGCATGCTGCAAGAGAGTGGCTTTGTCGAAGTGTGCCGAGGCATGCGCGGTTTTAGCTTCGCTAGGGTTCTGGACATTGCTTCTCCAACGGTTGCAGACTCAGATGAAGTAGTAGACACAGTTCGCAGGTTGATTCTCGGGCGGGGACCCGGTGGTAGTGTTTTTTCTGTCCGACAGGGCGTGTTGGAAATGTTGGGTGATAAAATTTCCGGCGGGCAAGTATTGGAGCCAATAGAATGAGTAGCGGAAATCGGTCACGAAAAGCAGAGTGGAAGACACGGGCACTACTTGCTACAAGTAAAGAGCGGCGAATTCGTGAGTTTCGAGTCGAAGTCGTAGGCGGACGCGATCTCGGTGTTACAGCGGCTGCCAGTGGCAGTGAGTTCTCGATTGGTACCTCAAAGGGCAACTCGATCGTCATTACGGACGCGGCGGTTTCCAGGCACCACTGTGAGATCGAAGCAACTGCAGACGGTTTTTTGTTGAAAGACCTAGGCAGTACCAATGGCACAACCCTGTCCGGACATCGAGTGACCGGGGGCTATCTTGAATCGGGTGACGTGATTGGTCTGGGAGAGACGCAGTTGCGCTTTGAGTGTGGCGAAAATGAGATCCTCCAAGCACTGAGTGAATCCTCTTCCTTCGCCGGCGTACTGGGCACCAGCGTGGCCATGCGCAGACTCTTCTATCTGCTCAACAAGGTTTCTGAAGTTGGCGCTACCGTTCTTATGACGGGAGAGACAGGAACAGGCAAGGGGGCACTGGCAAAGGCGTTACACGAGCAAGGAAGCCGTTCGGACAAACCCTTTGTGGTGCTAGACTGCGGCGCAATATCGGACAACTTGATCGAGAGTGAGTTCTTCGGCCACGAAAAGGGCGCCTTTACAGGAGCGGAAGAACTTCGAAAAGGGGCGTTTGAGCTGGCTGACGGCGGCACCCTCTTTCTTGACGAAATCGGCGAGTTGGGAATCGACATGCAGCCCAAACTCTTGCGAGTTCTCGAAAACAGAGAATTTCGCAGGGTAGGTGGCTCGGACACGATTACCACCGATATTCAGGTGATTGCCGCGACCAATAGAGACCTGCGCCAAGAAATCAACCAAGGTGGGTTTCGAGAAGACCTCTTTTACCGCCTCAACGTAATGAATATAGAGGTACCGCCATTGCGAGATCGTCGTGGCGACATCCCCATGTTGGTAGAACTCTTCTATCGCGCTTTCATCAAGGATGACACAGCGACACCACCGGCCGAACTGATTCAACGTCTCGTCCGGAAGAACTTTCCCGGCAATGTCCGAGAACTCAAGTCCGCCGTGGAGCGCTCGCTTGTACTGGGAGAACTGTGCATTCCCGATGAGGCTGTTCAGCGAGAAAGCGGACTAGACTTTACCCTCACCTACAGGCAGGCCAAAGAGCAGGCGCTTGGCGAGTGGGAGGCGCAATACATACCCCAACTCGTCGCCCGCTACGACGGCAACCTCAGCCGAGCGGCTCGCGCAGTTAGTATGGATAGAAATCACCTGCGGAAGATGCTCAAGGCGCTTGGCGATGAGTAGCTGTTTTTCGCCACGTAGGTGACTATGCTCGTTGCGTTACGTGCGTTCGTCCTCGTGCGTTCGTCCTCGTTACTCGTGTTCGTGTTC
>JAESTW010000230.1 GCA_016763395.1 Kofleriaceae bacterium | reverse complement strand
GCCGACAGTGACCTCGCCAGTATTGAGCGCAATGCCCATTTCAAGAGTGGGAAGTACATGGGCGGTATTGTGAGCGTTGACTTCAGCCATGGCCTTTTGCATCGCCAAGCAGCAGGCGACAGCGCGTCTGGCATCGTCATCTTTCGCGAATGGAGCACCGAAGATTACCAGGATTGCATCACCGATGAATTCATCGATAGTTTCCTCAAAGTCGACAATGATGTCTGCCATCGTGCCCAGGTAGTGATTGAGCATCTCTAGGACTTTCTCTGCACTCAGACGCTCAGCAGTTGCGGTGAATCCCCGCAGGTCGGACATCATAATCGTCAGCTCCCGAGCTTCGCCGCCGAGCTTTATGTTGTCCGGATCTTTGAGCATTTCATCGACCACGGCCGGGGCTAGGTACTTAGAGAAAGTGCCACGAATCATTCTCTTGCGGCGCTCCTCCAAGATGTACTTGGTAACGACTATCACTACGAAAATGGTACTGAGTTGTCCGAGTAGGAGTATGGTGTTGAGGTTGATATTGCGTTGTCCAAATATGTAATAGGTGTCAAATATAGCGATCGCTCCAATGGTAAATAAGGATGCCAAGATTGCGGGCAGGGCAGTGAGCCGAACCATCGCCAAACCGAAACCGGCTGCACCGAGCGTCATCAACACCACGAGCAATCCTATGCCCCAGATGCCAGAGCTACGCTCAATGGCATCGCCGCTGAGAATGTTGTCGAGAATTGTCGCCAACCCTTCGGTCCCCAGAATATTGTTGCCAAAGGGGAATGTCCGAAGATCGCGGGCGCCGATGGCGGAGACACCGATGAGTACGTAGGCATCTTTGAAGATTTCGGCAACCGACTCTGTCCGGATTATTCCGTCTTGCTGTACGGGGATTTCTGGTTCTTCAGTGAAGATGTCCCAAGCTCCGACGTAGCTGAAGTGATACCCGGCTCCGCGAAAGTTGATCGAAAGGGCGCCGGTTTTTGAAACCGGGATGTCCGCTGTTGGAATATCGGAGTCGCCGTCGTCAAAGCCGATACTGTCGATAAGACCCTCGTCGCTGAATTTGATGGCGAGCTTCTTCTCCAGGCCAATGCCGGCCATGACCAATGGTAGGGATGGGTGTGGCTTGCCATCAACGAGAATACTCAGTTGAGCCCGGCGTACGACATCGTTGGAGTCTTCCACGGCGTTTACTAAGAAGCCCGAGTAGGCGGCCGATTCATTGTAGATGTCCCGGTTTGATACAACGCTTGGTGCTGATGCAAGCTGTGTGGTGTGAGGCACAACTCCCTCTTGTCCGGTGATTGTGTCAAAGGCGAATTTCTCAAAGCCAAGAGGCAAAAACTGTTTTTGCTCAGCGTCTATGACATCGCATAGCTCACCACCGTAGGCCGGACGGCAAGCGGTATCACTCATCCAGCCCAAGACGATCTTGTCCTTGTAGAGATCGAGTATTCGCTTGAGCACGAGATCTGTTTCAAAGGTTGGAATCGTGTCACCGAGCCCATTGGCTTGCAGGAGTTCGGCTACTTCATCGGGGACACGCTGATCCATCTCGGGAAAAACAATATCAAGTCCGACAACCTTGGCGCCGTACTCCAGGGATGCGTAGGCCAACATAGCGACCGCGTCTCGGTGCCAAGGCCAACGTCCGACGTTATTGATAGCCCGGTCGTCGATCTCGATGATTACGATCTTTTGTTGAACCGGCCTTGGGCCTCGGGCTCGGAACTTAATGTCCGTATACGAGCCACTGATGCTGTTGAGCCTGGGGTAGATCGTGTTGCGAAGAAAGTCCGACTTTAGCGTCCCTTGATCGCCTGACTCAGCGATTAGCAAAGCAAAAAACCATGCCAAAATGACCGGAGCGAGAATGAGCCACAGGTGTCGTTGCTTCACAGACTGTCCTTTCGACTACTTTATGTAGATTTCAACACGGCGATTGAGAGGTTGGGGCACTTTGCTCTCGCCAGGCTCAACGGCTGGTTCGGAAGCTCCTTTAGAAGAACTCTGAATTCTCGCTTTGGGGATTCGCTGCCGCCGCAATTGCCGAACAACCTCGTTGGCTCGTTTTAGCGCCAAGGCTTCGTCCTCGGCGCCATCGCTATGGCCAACCACCCATATGGTGTAGTCAGACTGGCCTTTGAGTTGATTGGCGAGAGATTTGAAATCACTCTTCATACTGCGAGCAGTTTTTGCGCGATTGCCAAAGAGTACAATAATGTGCGGATCGGAGATTTTCTTAATACGGATTTCGACTCGGCGGTTGAGCGGCTCTGGGACCTTGGAGTTGATGACTTCGACTGCCGGCTCGCTCGATCCTCGGGTGCTCGAACTAACTTGCTTAGCTGGGATGCCGCCGGCCCGTAGGCGTGATGCAATCTCAGCGGCTCGCGCGCTGCCGACTCGGAAGTTTGCCCGCCTTGAACCTGTGGCATCGGTATGGCCGACGACCTCAATTCGGTAATCCTTCTTTCCTTGTAGCTCCTGCAATAGGTCCTCGATCTGCTTGTCAACATCTCGAGTTGGTACGGCCTTCTCGTCGAAATACACGATGAATTGCACTCGTCCGGCAGATTTCGGGAGAACTTTTTTGGCAGCTTGGGCCACCGCGAAGACCTCGCGGAATTGCTTATCGACGTCTCTCTGTGCACTATCGACTTTGATTGCTACGCCATCTGCACCGATGTCCGCGGTGGTGTTGGCCTGGTCCAAGATGATGCGATCGGAACCTTCGCCGATCTCCAATGAGCCTACGTGGCCATCTTCGTCGGCGAGCAGCACAATTGTCTCCACTGCGATCGGACAACCGTGGCGCGCCGGATCGGAGTTACTCTTGCCTTTGCGGGACTTGCAGGCATCGTTGCTATCGACGATACCATCACCGTCTGAGTCTGCCTTGGGTAGATTCTTAGACAATGCCTCTAGGCTTCGCAGAACAAACGCCTCGGACTCGCTGGCAACCGAGCGAACTTGGCCGTCGCTACCGACTTCGACTGTGGCAAATGCTTTGTCGAGAACAATTTTGTTGGTGCCGTCATCGACTTCGAGACTGCCGACTGTGCCGTCTTCGTTGGGTAGAATGACTACCGTCTCAGTAGCCTTCGGACAACCCGAGCGTTGTGGTTGGGCCGACTTAGGACCTGCGCGAGTCGGACAAGCGTCCTCAGAGTCGGGAATACCATCTTGATCCGCATCAACGACGGGCAGCATCGCAGCCATCTCAGCTACCGCTCGATCGAGCACTAAAGTGGAGGCAGCGGGTGGCAGCCGGGTTAACGATCCATCACTTGCGACTTCGACCGATCCATAGGCTGTATCGATAAGGGTCTTGCTAGTGCCATCATCGACTTCAATAGCGCCCACATGGCCGTCGGCATCGGGAAGCACGACGATTTTCTCGCTCGCAGGTGGGCAGCCATTTCGAAGTGCATTTGTTGATGCTTGGCCGGGGCGGTCTGGACAAACGTCCGAATCATCGAGAATTCCGTCGCCATCGCGATCGGCTGGTGGCAGGATATCGGCAACGCTAGCTATCGCACGGGTGATTGTCGCAGCTTCTGCTCTTGCTACGATTCGAGCCTTGCCGTCGCTTGCTACTTCTGCTGTTGCGTACGCTTTGTCGACGAGTATAATCTGAGTGCCGTCGTCTACTTCAATGGCTCCAACGTGTCCGTCGGCATCGGGCAGTAGGATCACTTTTTCGCTAGCTGGCGGACAGCCGTTGCGCAGTGGGTCTGTTGAAGCATTTCCCGGACGGTCGGGGCAAGTGTCAGCGCTATCGAGAACGCCATCGCCATCGCGGTCTAAGGGAGGTTTCTCTTTGGGATCGACCGCCGGTGTTGGCGAAATGTTGGTTTTGCTGGCTGGCGCAGGTTGCGGGGTATATCGCAAGGAGAAGAGGGTGCGAGCATCAGGAAGACCTGAGCCGCGTACGGCCGCTCCAACACCGATGCCAATCTCAATGTCAGTGCTCACCGAATAGTGACCGGCAGCATAGACCTCTAAGAGCTCAATGCTCTGCTCCTCGGGACGTTCTGAGTCAACCGAGAAGGACAAGCTTGCCTCTGGACCGAAGCGAAAGCGCTTTGCAGGATCGAGGTAACTTATGCCAGCCGCAAGCTGAATCTCTGAGCCAACAGTATTGCCGACCGGAGATACGCGAGTGGAAAGCCGTGCACGCTCTCGAACCAAAAATCCTGCGTTGAGACCCCATCGCATTCTTCCACCGGCGCCAATGCCGCCAAAGGTCAGCCGTGGTAGAACCCGCAAGCCTTCATCGCCAGCATGATCGTCTTCGGCGCCAATGGGCAACCAAAGCAAGGCTGCAGCGCTAAGGGAGAACGCACTGTCGGGCTGTCCCCAAAGCAGTACCCTGACGCCGATGCGCGGGTCACTAAGAACTGTGCCACTGGGGCCAACTCCGTTGAATGCATCACCGGCTTCATAAAGAAGCACGGGGACTTCGAGGGATAGCCCAACGCGTCCGAAGAAAGCGGTAGTCAAACCAAATCGGCCGTAGAGAGAGTGTCCTATCGGAGCACTGCCGATAGCCGATGCTACACTGTTGCGTGCATAGTCCAGAGTCAGCTGTCCGGCAAGAAGACGTCCTGAATACCAAGGGTATTCGACGGGAGTAAATGGATCGCCAGCTGGCGCGGGCGTCAAGCGATTGAGCTGATAGCCTTCCTCTTGGGCCTGTGCATCAGGCACGCCCATCAGAGTTATTCCGGCGCTAAGGACTGCGGTGAGCTGGGCCCACCTACGGAAATCCGATATTTTCACAACACCTCTTTATTTGCCAAGTGCTTCAGTACCCCTAAACGATGCAGTCTATGGGGCTACAGTGACGACAAAGGTGGTTCCGCGGACACCAAGGACGGTTCGCGGCGTTTTGATTCGAACAGAACCCGGGTTTTGTCGAGTGAGCTGTCCGGTTCGCACCATCATGGTGCCCCTTTTGATCTTGGCAAACATACTGCCTTTGAGCTTCTTGGGATCGAAGAAGTAGGTGTCGATAGCAACACGGCTATTGGATCCGATTGCAAACGAAGTGTTGTCACTAAAGGTGATCGCGACCTTACCTTTGGGACCTGTCTCAAAGACATCGTGCTCAAAGATTGCGTCTCCGATTTTTATCGGCAACTTATCTTTGCCCCGTATAACGGTGGCCGTGCCAATCACGGTGACCGCCTTGCCGATACTCTTCGCTTTGGTTGGGGCCTTTGGTTGAGCAATGGCTTGTCCGGTGAAACCCAGAGATAGAATCACAACTAGGATTCCGTACATCACCATGTTGGCTTTAATCTGCATGTCTAACTTTCGATTGCTCAATTGACCGATGCCTAAAATGGCTACTGTCACGAGCTGAAAACTTCTTAGTATAATATCACAGCCCTGTCTAAACAGGCAAGGACACTAGCGCTAGGGCGCAGCGTTTACGGAAATTGTTATTTGCTCCACCCTACTTGATTCCGGCCATTTCGTTTGGCCTCATACAAAACCTCATCGGCGCGATTCTTGAAGCTATCTGGCGTGTCGCCTTCGACATACAGTGTGCCTCCAAATGTTCCCGTACAGCGGATGCCTTGATCGTTGCCTGGGTGTGGCATCGAGCCGATTGCTGCTCGTACCTTCTCGGCGCATTCTCGCGCATCGGCCTCTGATACGTCGGCAATCAAGAAAATAAACTCATCACCGCCAACTCGGCACGAGAGATCTGATTTGCGAAGGTTGTTGCGCATCGCATCACCGACTCCACGCAAAACCGTGTCACCGGCGGCATGTCCGAGAGTGTCATTCACTGGTTTAAAATGATCGAGGTCCAGTGCAACCAGCGCCAGCCCTTCACCAAGAGCCTTGGCTCGTTCGATAAACATCGGCAACTCAGAGTCGAGTGCTCGCCTATTGTATAGGCCTGTCAGCGCATCCCGCCGGGCAGTCTCTTCTTCTTGGGTGAGTCGATTTCGAGTAAAATCGAGTTTCTTGATTGTCTCTTCTAGCTGACTATTTCGCTTGCGAAGATCACCGATTAGGCTTCGCTCCGCATCCACTAGAAATGCGCAGGTTCGCCGAAGCAAGGTGAAAATCACATTGGGGTGGCTTTCGATTAGTGTCTTGATACTCTCTTGATCCAGCTCTTGGTAGCGAATCGCGGTGGATGCTAAGATATCGGCACTTCGCAAGTGTCCGGGGTTGATCCACGAGAGTTCGCCAAAGTAGCTGCCCGGTTCGTAGGTGCGAACTTTGAGCCCATTTTGCAAACGTACCTCGGCGTTTCCTTCGAGCAAGATGAACATGGATTCCCCCGGCTCGCCCACGTTCGCAATCGATTCGCCCGCGGCAATCTCGCGTTCGGCGCCGGAGGCAAAGATCGCCTCGATCTCTTCGTCGGAAAATGAACCCAAAGGGGAGTCGGCGGGAAAGCGTATTGGCATCGTGAAAATTCTATCAGTTGCCATCAGAGCTTGTCTGGTAACAGGACAAAACTTCTCTCCCAAGGGGACCTAGAGTTAGGATCTGATAGCTATATTTCTATCGTTGTCGTGGGCCTTCGTGTGGCTCGGACATACCTCTCACACCTTTCAATTCTTTCTCGTACATGATCGGGTGGGCTGGTGACAAGTTGGACACGTAACACGGAACATCAAGTGGACAACCAACTGTTCGCAAGAGTGATTTGAGAAAAATTCTTACTTCTGGAGGCGCGGTACCGAACTCCGAAGCCGCATTGCTGGTGGCTGCCGTCTTTTTGGGGTAGTTTCGAGTCCCATGCGTATCTTGCCATTACTCACTCTCGTCAGCGTCCTATCCTGCTCAAAGACTTCATCAAAGGAGGCGCCTGTGGAGCCTGCTGAACCCGAGGCTGCAACAGTTGAAGTGGAACAAGTCACCGGTACCAAGGTAGTCGCCGAACAGCCCCTGGAAGCTCCGGTTACTTATGACTTGAGCGAGCAGCAAGCTGCGCTGATTTTTGACAGTCCATTGCAGACGCTGGGCGGTGCGGAGACAAGTCTCGCCACTCTTAGAGGCAAACAACTGCTTGTGGTCAACGTTGCATCGGCGTGCGGGTTAACACCGCAGTACGAAATGCTTCAGTCGATTCACGAGAAGTATCAAGCGCGCGGTTTTAGTGTGGTCGGGTTTCCCTGCAATCAGTTCGGCGGACAAGAGCCGGGCACACCGGAGGAGATCCTCGCGTTTGGCAAGGAGCAATTCGGCGTCACGTTTCCTCTGATGCAAAAGGTCGATACCAACGGCGACAAGCGCCACCCGATCTATCAGTCATTGACCCAAGTCAAAGACGCTCAGGGCAAAGCTGGTGACGTGATGTGGAACTTTGAGAAGTTCTTGCTGTCGGCTGACGGCAAAGAGGTAACACGCTTTCGGCCAACGATTTTGCCAGATGACCCGCAGCTCATTTTGATCCTCGAAGCTGGCCTACCGAACTAAATGGCGTTCTGCCTACTTCTTCCGTGTCTCACCCACCAAGTGAGGAGCACGAGTCCACTCAGTCCAATTATGGCGGACGCTACAGTTACTATAACCACTAGCCCCTGCATTTTGTGAATCGTAGCATCCGTTGAACTCTAGGGCTCTACGGAAATTACCGATAGGGCCCCTCGCTATCGGGGCCTTTGATGAGGCGCGTCCGATGCTCTGCGTCGATAGGAATGTCCGCTGAATTGTCGGCAAACCACTGCGTATAGCCACAGTCGCGGCACACATACATCCGCAAAGGACCGTGGCCGTGGAGAGGATTGCGCCCCTCGGCGACCCAGCGTGCATCGTAGGTGACGCACATCGGGCTTTCGTAGTTGTTGTTGGCGAACTCAGCAACGATAGACTCAATTATCTCGTTGGCTTCGCATAGGGGGCAAACACCTTTTCGTATATCTCGCATGTACCCATCGTACCTCGCTTTGTTGGGTGCCAGCGTTTTGTCCGGTTTTCTCTCGTTGGGTCAGCGGCCCTTAGGTCTCCAGGCGGTCGTGCTCGACGACCTTTCCCAGACCGGCAAAGTAGTCGTCAAACTTCTCCTGGGCCTCGTCGCCGAAGAGAATCTCGCAGGCTTCGAGGAGACCAGAGGCTTTCTGAATTGTTTCTGTTTTTTCAACCAGCGAAATCTTTGATCGGCGGCGCAGAAAGTCATCCAAGGTCGTGACCATTTCGTGGTTCGCGGCATAGTAAAGTTCGCAGCGAATGTACTCGGTTCCCTCGATGAGGACTTCTGCCATTTTGGGGTCGCGGCGAATGTCTTCTAACAAGCCCATGGCACTGGCATAGTAACGCCGCCATAGACGCGTGCTAAGCGGTTCGGACGAATCTGGTGAGGTCATTTTGTCCAGCTCCATCAATTTTGCCTGATGAAAATACTCATCACGAAATTCGTCCGGGGGCTCGCCGTACCACTTAAATCCCTTGTAGGGCAGGTGAAGGCCCATCTGGGTGAGCTTCTCTGTCGCTTCGTTACCGACGTTGATGCAATCGGTTAACTTGCCACCATAGATCGTCAAATGACTGTTTTCGCTGTCGACCGACATCTCGTGTTTTCGTGAAAGCGAAACCCAGTCAGCATCGCTACCCGCCGCATCGGCAGCGGACACGACCAAGGGACGTACGCCACAGCGCTCGGCAATGATGTCATCTCGAGTTAAAGGGTTCTCTAGACACAGACGTTTGTTGATGTTGTCTAAGATAAAATCTCGATCTTCCTCAGTGACTTGAGCCGGCAATTCGGTGACGCGGGTGTCAGTGGTACCAACACTGGTCTTGTTGCCCATGGGAATGACAAAGAACATGCGACCATCATCGGCAAAGAAGGTGAGAACTCGAGCGACAGAGGTAATACGCGGTACCAGGAGGTGCACGCCTTTTGAAAACACATGCCGGTACGAAGACTCGGTACTTGTACGGGAATTGTGGTTGTCCGCGTAAGGACCGCAGCAATTCACAAGCGCTTTCGAGCGAATTTTGATCTCTTTGCCACTGATGACGTCTCTAGCATTGGTCGTCCAAACTCCATCCTCGCGCGTGGAACCGAGGGATTCAACGTAGTTTGCGACAATGCCGCCGTGGTCGAGTGCTTCTCGGATGAACTTAAAAACGAAACGGCAGTCATTGTCGACAAAGTAGGCGTCGGAATACTCGACTCCGCCAACGCTAGCCTCTGCTCGGACTGCTGGCTCTCGCTTGGCAATGCTTTTTTTCGAGAGCAGCCGTGGCGCTTTGGTCGCGAAATTCCCCATGGCCCAGTACAGAAGAGTTCCCATGAAGAGCATCCATCTCGGCTTGCGAAAGCCCTTGTCCAAGACGGTAAAAAAGCGAATCTCTTTGACGATCGAGGGATAACTCTTGAGCAAATGGTTGCGAGATTTGCACAGCTTTCGCACCAAGCGAAACTCAAAGCTTTCGAGGTACTTGATTCCACCCCAGGCCAAATTCGATGACTCTTGGCTGGTCTGGCTGGCAAAATCGCCACGATCAATCAGCGCGACCTTGGCACCCTGGCTCGTCAGTGCCGACGCGGTGACGGCGCCGTTGATGCCCCCGCCGACGATAAGTACGTCGAATTCCCGCTCCTGGAGTGTCTCAAGATTACTTGCTCGTAGCTTCATTGCCTGAGTCAGTGTCTATCACTTTGGGACGATAGCCACAGTACATTTGAGCACTAGATTCGTCGAGGAGAGCTGTCCTCTACGACGATGGAGTAAGAGTACTGCCTTCACAGTGTTGATAGTCCCAGCGTTCACACTCACATTGATCGCCTTGGCATTCGCAGTTCACACCTTGATAAATTGGGTCGCAATAGCTGCTGGCGACACATAGCTCTTCTCCCTTGTCCTCACAGCTGGGGAGAGATTCACACTGGTCAAGTGGAATACAGAAACCGGACCAACAGCCATCCATGATGCCGGGCGTTGTACCCGCCGGACATTCTGGTGGCAGAGCTCTGCAATTCACATCGCCGGTGCAACTACCAGGTCCGGTATCGGCCTCGTCTCTGCAAAAATAGAAATCGCTCGCACCCCCGTTGAATTTCGGGGCGTGAACTGCGCTGCACTCGTTGTGTCGCGAGCACTCTCCTGCATCGTAGCTGGAACAGCCTGACTCGGACAAGGGTGGGCTATCGGACACAGACCAACACTCGGAGAATGTATCATCCGACCCTTGGCAAGGGACATCACCACCACAGGTGCTAATGTAAATCCCTCGACACTCGTTGTCTATCAGGCAATCGTTTTCACCTAGAGTCTCGCAGTTTCCGTTGCAAATTCCCCAGTCGGGAATGAGGAGCACGGCCGGACAAGCTATCGGGGCTGGTCTCGTAATCTCCACAACTGCCGCCACCGCCGCCACCACCACCCAGATTCTCGCACTCTCCGGTGTACGGGTTTCGCAATGGCACTGGTTCGAACGCTGGGCGTGTCGTATCCAGACATGGCTCTTCACCGTTGCTATAGATGCAGGCGGAAGCCATGGGAATGCTAAGTGCGAGTGCTAGGATCAAGCGAAGATTCATGAAGGAGGGGACGAAGCAAGTGGTGGGCCATTGTTCAAACTGCTGAAAGGAAAGACAAGCACGACTGACAACCTCAGTTATCTGAGCATCTAGCAGGGGTGGCCGATGGGTTACTGGCTGCAGGGCCCCTAAAACATGGGAGGGCCAGAACCTTGGTCCGTGACACAAGCGTCTAGAGCAGAGGCCGGATCGGAGACTGCCGCGAGAATGCACTGGGTACATTCTGGCGGCATTGACAAGAGCAAAATGCCGCAGTTTATCGCCAAGCAAGTCGCAATCGTTCCGTCCGACAACGACTCTATGCAATTGTCGGTAACGCATTGTATGAGTGGCAGAATGTCTTCCAGGGTACACGCAAGCTCAATCCCGGGCGCGGCGTCCGGCACAATGGGAGCAGCATCCGGCACAGTAGGGGAGGCATCGGGCGTAGCCGCCAGACCGCTGTCCGGGGTAAGTGGTTCACTTAGCCCAGCCAGATTGTCACCACACGCCAAGAGCAGTATGGGAATGACGAAAAGAGCAATCCTGGGCATGGAATCCATGGCCGCAGGGTAGCCCGGAATGGCCGGAAATTCGAGGCTAGAATGGATAAACCTGGTTTTCGTGTGGGAATGTGTGGGGTGGGTTCAGAAAGCGCCATGCTGCCGCAGGTCAAAGGTTGTGCGACTAGTGCATTTAAGAATTTATCTGTTTATCGGAGGTTGCGTAAAAAGTGCGCGCAGAGGCCGGGGCTCTGGGGCAGATGCGTCCCCCCAGGGTTGGCTTCTTTCCAACCAAGGGGGTAGGTCTCGGGAAAGGTGTACTCGTCAAAGGACGGCATGCCCTAGTCGCGGCTGCCTCCGGCGGACAGGATATGGTGGTCAATGTACCGCAGATCTAAAACGCTCGATGAGCACGCCTAGGTTGGTATCTTCTGCGTGTCTCATCCAGGTTTTATCGTGACTCCGACATCGTTCGGTCCCACATTTCAACACTTTGGCGGTTTTATGTCGTCCGGGTGTCTAACTTGATACCCCCTACCAAAGGAGAACACGTATGTCCGCACACCAACGCCAAGAGTACCGACCTATCCAACGCTTGCCATGCGCGCTGAGCATTCTGACAATTACCCTACTTACAACGCCGGCCATGGCAGATTCCCGCCAGGGTTTTGTTCTAGGTGGCGGCACCGGCCCAGGCTTTGTAACGCTGGGGCTTGATGGCGCCCGCGAAAACAAGAACGGTGTTTCGACAGACCTCACAGTGGGCTATGGGCTC
>JAESTW010000229.1 GCA_016763395.1 Kofleriaceae bacterium | reverse complement strand
TCCCGGATGAGACCACCCTACTCTTCGGTGGAAGTTTTGCTGCGTCAGCGGCTATTGGCGACAAGTACAGCGCAGGTGGCCGTATTGAATTTCTCGGCGGATCCGGGGCTGGACCGGGTGCCGGTGCTGATGATTACATTGCGACCATAACGGGAACACTGCGACACATGGCATCCGATAACTTGGTCCTAAGTATTGAGCCACGAGTTGAGTTCGCTGGCGAAGATGTGTACGTCAACGACGATGCCGAACTCGAGTCGGTATGGTACGGCCTTATGTTCGGTGCAAGCGTACACTTCGGCAACTAGACGGGCTATCACAGCTCAGCGTCCGGTCGGCTAGATGAGGTAGTCTCGGACGCTTACGTGGAGGCTGTATTTCCCAACGCATCACCGAGATAGTCGAGGAGCATCCGTACTTTGGTCGACAGGTGCCTGTTATGTGGATACACGGCCCAGATTCCTTCATCGGCCTGACGGTGTTGCTCCAAGAGTGAAATCAACTTACCAGCCTCGAGAGAGGGCACGACGTAGTAGTCCGGCAACTGGATAATGCCGAGCCCTTTTAAGGCTGCGTCCACTAGGGTTCTGCCGCTGTTGCAACGCACGTTGCCTCTGACTTTGATGTTCCTCGCCTTGCCCTTCTCCCGAAATCGCCAGTAGGGCAGTATGCCCTGTAGGCAATTGTGCTGTTCCAACTCGGACAAAGAGTGGGGCACACCAAAGGTTTCGACATACGCAGGTGACGCACAAACATATTGTGTGCGTGAAGCCAGACGCTTGGCGATCATGGTGGAAGAATCGAGTTGGCCCAAGCGGATCGCCAAATCGTAGCCTTCCTCGACTAGGTCAACCTTCTTGTTCGTCAGGTGGAGTCTTAGGTCAAGCCTTGGATACTTTGCGATGAAATCGATAATGAGGGGGGCAATGAATCGTTCCCCATAGGTAACCGGCGCTGTAACCCTTAGCAGCCCACTCGGAGTGCTTTGCAAATTGGTGATGGCACGCTCCGCCTCTTCTAGTCCGTCCAACACCTGTCGGCAATGCTGGTAATAGACCCGACCTACTTCCGTCGCCGACACTTTGCGGGTCGTGCGATGAAATAGCTTGGTATGCAGCCGGGCTTCCAGGGCACTGATCTGCCTGCTGACCTGCGCGGTCGATATGCCCAAGCGTTTTCCCGCCGCGGTAAAACTCTCAGACTCGGCTACAGCGACAAACTCGCTAACTCCCTCCCAATGAAACATGGCTTCGTCCTATCTGTGGTCAATGAGCAGGGCATTGTTACCATACTGTAAAAGTGAGTTACCATATAAGGTCATTGTCGTCACTCAAGAAATAGATACGATGGTGACATCATGACTGCACAGACAATCAAATCGAAAGCTGCTATCGCCTGGGCCGTTGGCCAACCCTTGTCGATCGAAATCGTCGACGTAATGCCGCCACAAAAAGGCGAAGTCCGGGTGAAAATGATCGCAACCGGCGTCTGCCATACCGACGCTTTCACGCTATCTGGTGATGATCCGGAGGGTATTTTCCCCTGTATCCTCGGCCATGAAGGCGGCGGTATTGTTGAGTCGATTGGCGAAGGTGTCACTAGCATAAACGTTGGTGATCACGTAATTCCTCTCTACACCCCGGAATGTGGAGAATGTAAATTTTGCAAGTCGGGCAAAACCAACCTCTGCCAGAAGATCCGCGCAACCCAGGGCAAAGGGCTAATGCCTGACGGAACAACCCGCTTCTCGAAAGATGGCCAGCCTATCTATCACTACATGGGCACCTCGACGTTTTCTGAGTACACGGTCCTGCCCGAAATTTCATTGGCCAAGGTCAATCCACGAGCTCCGCTGAAAGAGGTCTGCTTGCTCGGTTGCGGTGTTACCACCGGAATGGGAGCGGTGATGAATACCGCAAAGGTCGAGGAAGGTGCGACCGTCGCCGTCTTTGGCCTGGGCGGCATCGGCCTATCAGCCGTCATTGGCGCGGTCATGGCAAAAGCCTCGCGGATCATCGCAATCGACATCAACGAAAGCAAATTCGAATTGGCTCGCCACCTGGGTGCCACCGAGTGCATTAATCCGAAGAACTATGATCAGCCGATCCAAGATGTGATCGTCGAACTGACCGACGGAGGCGTTGACTATTCCTTTGAGTGCATCGGCAACGTTGAGGTGATGAGAGCCGCTCTTGAATGCTGCCACAAAGGTTGGGGGGAATCAGTGGTGATAGGTGTTGCCGGCGCCGGACAAGAAATCTCAACTCGTCCCTTCCAGTTAGTCACCGGTCGCGTATGGCGTGGTTCGGCCTTCGGCGGCGTTAAGGGGCGCTCCGAGCTACCCGACTATGTTGAGCGTTACCTGGCCGGTGAATTTAAACTCGACCACTTCATCACCCACACCATGGGCCTGGAAGCAATCAACGAGGCCTTCGCTCTGATGCACGAGGGCAAGAGTATCCGCACCGTGATCCACTTCGACAAGTAATAATGAGCGTGAGTCCGAAGCCCATCGCAGAGGCGTGCAAAGCCAGTTCGACGCCGTTAGCGGCCCGCTCCAGCTCTGCCTTCATGCCACTTCGGACAGCGTTGTTCCTGAGGGCTGGACGGTTACGTTTGAGTCGTGCTCTCCCACTTGTCTCCCACCGGCCCCCCGGCCTGGGGGGTGGGGGCTCGCCTAAAGCTGAGGTGTTGACGCTCCTGAGTGGGCTGTTGAGAGGATGTTGCGATGCTTGTCATCGCCGAGCGCAGCGAGGGAATAAGATCCGAACAAGAGACCGCGATGGCGCGGCACGTGAGCGCAGCGAGCGAACTGAGGCAATGGTGCCCCCGCACACCAGGACGGGCGGAGCCCTACCGTCCCTGCGCACGTAAATGCGCGCAGGGTGCCACGTACAAACCCCGGACACGTCTCAGCTACGGTGCTTCACCCTCGCGTTGTCTGCGTAAGCTTCTGTTTCGTGCTTTGCTTTTTACTCGCTTTTGTCGAACCTTTGCACGGCACTTTGGAGTTCGGCACTGCTT
>JAESTW010000228.1 GCA_016763395.1 Kofleriaceae bacterium | reverse complement strand
GCCGCTAAAGCGCGCGAGGCTCTCAATGCCGAGGCCAAAGAAAACGTAGCGCGGGTGCGGGCTGAAAAGCGAGAGGGTGAGCAACGTGTCCGAGTTCAGCGTCTCGCGACGGCCAAACGAGAAGCGGAAGCGCGGGAGGCCCAAGAGCGCAAACGCGCCGAGCAGGCAACCGCACGAGCGGCCGAGCAAACGCGCCTCGCTGCCACCCGTGAAGTTGCCCGCAAGCGCGCTGCCCAAGCTGCGAAAAAAGAGAAAGAGGCACGCTTGCAGGCTGAGGCGCGTGCGAAGGAAGCTCGCAAGGTGGCCAAGGCTGCCGAGGAATTGGAAGCGGAAGCTCGGCGTCAAAGTGAGGAAGCTATGGCAGCAAGAACCGTTGCTGTCGCTGCTGCGGCAAAGGAAGCGGTGTTACGGCGCAACGCGCAGGCTCGAGAAACGGAGCAACGCCGCCGGGCCCAACAGGCAGAAGCCAAAGAGCGCGCCACCCGCAAGTTGGCCGCTGCGCGTGAAGCAAAAGCCCTCAGGGTTGCTAAAGCCGCTGCGTTACGAGAAGCCGCTGCCCGCAAGCGAGCAAAGGAGGCCGCTGCACGAGAGGCTGTGGCACGGAAACAAGCCGAGGATCGCGACGCAGAAGAGAAGCGCAAAGCCCAACGAATCGCAGCTCGGGAGGCTACCGCTCGCAAGGCTGCCGAAAAGATTGCAGCCCGCGAAGCCGCTGCCCGCGTCGCCGCCGAAAAGATTGCAGCCCGCGAAGCCGCTGCCCGCATCGCCGCTGAGAAACGCGAAGCGGTACAGCGCGCTCGAGCCGAGGCACTCGCCGCAAAGGCTGTTGTGGCCCAAGAGAAGGCAAATAAGCGTGAAGAGAAATTGCGCCAGGCGATCAAAAAGGCCGAGGCCAAACAGGTGGAGGCAAATCGTCGGCGAGAGGCTCAAAGACTGGTACAGCGGAAGGCGGCCACCGAGCGGGTCGCGGCCCAACGCAAAGAAGCGAGTCGCCAAGCTGCTGCGAAGCGCGCGGAGGCTGCGCGTGCCCTTGCTGAGCGCGCACGTGTTGGTGAGGAGAGACGCGAAGCCGCTGTTCTGAAGGCCAGGCTACAACGCGAGAAGAAGAGCGCTAGTAAGATAAATACTGTAAAAATCGACCAGCTTGAGTTGGCTTGCGAAGCCAAGCACTGGTGGTCATGTGAAACTGCGGGAATGCGTTTGCGAGATGGCGATGGTGTCGCTGCCGATCCTCAACGTGCGCTCGGCTTCTTGGAACGCGCTTGCCTCGGTGGCTCTTCATCTGCATGCCGAGCGGCATTGCCACTCCTTGCAAGCAAAAGTTCACCAGAGCAAAGTCGTTTGGTTCAGCTTCGGACAGCCGCTTGCACCAATGGAGCGGGAAACGCTGGTGCTTGCGAGCGAGCTGCCACGACATTACTCAAAGCGAAGAACAAGAAAGGGCGTGCCCAAGCAGCGGCGTTGGCACTGCGTGGATGTGAGTTGAAATCGAGCCGTGCGTGTGCCATTGCGGGCGACATCGCCATCGAGAGTCCGGTGGATCGGGACGAGGCCGCCGCTCTTTACGATCGCGCTTGTAGTCCGGGTGGCCGCGAAGGCTGTGCCGGTCTAGCCTCGCTTTGTCGAAAAGGTTTTCTATCGGCCTGTGAGCGCTTGATTGGTAAGATTCAAAAGGAGCAAGTACCAGCCAAGTCAGTTTTGGCGAAGGCGGCCACACTGCGTCGATCAGGCGATGATCTGGGTGCAGCGCAAGTACTGCTACTTGCGATTCGGGAAGAAACGACACCGCGGATACAGGCTGAATTGGGTCTCGCATTTCAAGGCTCGGGAAAATTCGCAGAGGCAGAACGTTATCTAGCCAAGTCCCTCGATACAACCGATTCATGGATTGATGCACACCGTCCGGGTTTGGAACGAATACTCACTCACGCGAAGTCGCGGCTTGGATGGATTGTTCTCAAGTGCAATAGTGGTGATGAAGAAGGTCTAGTGGCAGGCGTGAAAGTCAGATGCGATAGGCCGCTGCGAATTGCTGTTGGAGAACATATTGTGGAGGTGCGTGCCCCAAACCGCTTAAGTTCGATGGTGACGGCAAACGTTGTGCAAAATTCACGAGCGATGGTGCGCGCGACGCTCGAAGTACATCATTGCGAAAAGCCTGGGATGCTACATATGGCAGGCACCGAGGGAGGATGCTGTTGGCCCGGACAACGGTGGACTTCGGGAACATGTTCTGGTGAATCCACCAATGGGGCTATGGCAAGCATTTCGAGCGCAAGCGCAAGTTCGTCCGGCAGTGGTGGACTCGCACCGCTACGTATTCGACTGCTCGGCGGCGTCACGAATTTTGTAGGTTCATCGCTATTTCGTTCCGGGGTAAACGCCAGCGCCGAGTCTACTTCCTTCGGCCCGCGCGGTGAACTGCGGGTGGGATTGCATCTTGCCAGCTCATTTACACTGGAGGCAATCATGGGCGGTTCTCGCAAGAGTTTCTCTCACTGGGGTGACTGCAATGGAGGTACCTCTGATTGTGCGAGCGCATTTCCGTTCACCGATACGATTGACTTTGGTGCCATGCTGCAAATGCATACCAACCCAACTCGCGACGGTGGCAACCTCGATCTACACGTCGGTGTTGGCGTCCGGCCCTGGACTCGCATCGAATTGGATGGGGCTGGTGGCCCGGTAAAGTTGACTTCTACCGTCGTACCAGGTGAGCTCGGGGCATCTCTCTTTCTAGGATCTCGGGTCTCGCTAGATGTACTGGGACAGGGAGAACTCTGGCTTCCGTGGAAATACTGCGACACCGATTGTGTCGGCAGCAAGAGCGTTCAAACGGCGTTTGCTTGGTCTGCACTCGGTGGTCTCACTGTGCATATTGATTAGCTCGTTTCGAATGGCGTGGAGACACGGCGACCGACGCTACTCTACTGAAACTGCCCGTCGCCAAAGCTTGTGCCGACAGGAACGCACCATACGCTAATGCCATCTAGAGCATCGAGAGTCTGGCCTTCGGGCAATTGTGCAAAGACGGTTTCGTTCGTATAGCCACCACTTCTCCGCAAGT
>JAESTW010000227.1 GCA_016763395.1 Kofleriaceae bacterium | reverse complement strand
GGTTGTGGCTGCCTAGTCATTTCATTCAGCATTGGATTCACACTACCGACAAACCGATCACATGTGAAACTCAAGAGCCGTGCATTCTAACGATATCGAGAGAACAGATTTGTACGAGCTATGCTGACACGTTTCCAGTCGTCCGAGGGAGTCAGCCTCGAATTTTTTGAAGAATCCTCAGTTTTCTGTCAGCAAGCACTCAAGCCAATCCGCCCTAGTGATAAAAGGGAGTAATTCTCCCCACACTCGCTGGATCCTATGTCTTTGGATTCATTTGTTTCTCTCTTCTTGGAGCGAGCCAAGCGAAAGACTTCGAAGGGGGAAAGTAGTAAGGCTGTGGAGAGTTTGTCGCTCATGGCTAAGGTATTGAGCAATTTGTGTGCCGACCAGAGTTCACTACATAAATATCGTGACCAACAACCCTTAGCTGTTAGGGTATTTCCCTCGTAGGAGGATACATTGAGACCGACCAGAATAATTCTTAAACTGTCGTGGCCGGAATCAAATTCCTCTAGCGACAATTCCTAGTTTATGCTAGGATACGCCCGCGGAAGCGATCGCTTGACTCATCGTCGGCAGCCAGTAGCTCAACCATGGTGATTGTATCCTGCAAGCGCTGACTCTTCTCTACATAGGTCTCTACCGACAAGTAGTTGTCCGTGTATCCGCGATAGCGAACCTGTCCGTTATCGCTCGGTTTGCCAGTGCCCTCCCAAAGAACCGGACGTTGGGTACCGAGAAATTGTGCCATCGCGCTCTCCTTCATCCGAGTGGCCAAACGATGCATTTCCCGACTGCGCTCTCGGATCAATGGCCCTTGGATGCGTCCAGAGAGCTTGGCAGCTTTGGTGCCCTCCCGTGGTGAGAAGCCGAAGATGTGCATGTGCCCGAAGCCAATCTCTTCTACAAAATCTAGGCTCTGCTGAAACTCTGCGTCGGTCTCGCCAGGGAAGCCGACGATGAGATCTGTAGTCAAATTGAGGTCAGGAATGTGATTTCGCAAGCTCTCCACAAGGTGCCGATAGTCCTTGGTAAAACACCGACGCGCCATTCGCCGAAGCACGGGGTCACTTCCGCTCTGCAGAGGCAGGTGCAGGTGAGGCATTAGCCGCGCCTCTTGCCACAGCTCACCAAAATCCTCTGGCAAATCCCAAGGTTCCAGAGAGGAGAGCCTGATTCGCTCCATTCCAGTCCGGCTGAGGACCGCGCGGACAAGCTCGCTGAGAGTAGTCCCCAGATCGTAGCCATAGCCGCCGAGGTGAACACCCGTGAGCACGGCCTCACGATAGCCCTTTTGGTGCAAAGCTTCTATTTCAGCGACTAGCGCATCTATTGTCCGGCTTCGCTCCTCGCCCCGGGCAATCGTAACCACACAATAAGTACACTGATTGCGGCAACCATCCTGTACCTTGATGAAAGCTCGGGTTCGGTTCGTTGCCTTGCCCAGTTGGATAAGCGATTGTACTTCACCAGCGCTGTCTGGCTCTTGACCTCCGGGATAAACATGTACACTGTCCGGGCTCGTGGCCGCCGTCGGCATCGTCTCCAGGTCGATTTTCTGCAACACCTGTTCGACAAGTTCGTCCTTCTCACGATTGCCTATGACCAAATCGACGCCGGCCAAGCTGGCAGCTCGCTCAGGCTCAAGCTCCGCCATACACCCTGTAATCACAAGTTTGGCACTTGGATTTTTGCGATGCAGCGATCCGGCAAGCTTGCGAGATTTCCGAGAAGCCTCTGCAGTAACTGCGCAGGTGTTGAGTACGATCAAGTTGGCGTCTTCCACCTGCGCAACGAGCCTGTGTCCATTGGATTCAAAAGCCGCTGTCCATGAGACAAGTTCTGCCTCGTTGAGTCGGCACCCCAAGGTGCTCAAATAGACTGCGGCCTTCATGATGCTGGCTTCCATGTGGGAGCAACCAGGCGCCTCTTGCCGCTAGTGTCCATCGCAATTCCCGCTTCGTCCAGCTCTTTTCGATCCCAGAGCTTGCACGTGACCTGCTTGTGATTTTGGTCGAGAGCTTCGCAGTAATTTGTGTACTCACACCGCCGAATCTCTTCTCCCTTGCCTTCACGCATCTTGAGAAACCAATCCGGGTCAGCAATACACTGGCGAGCAGAACCGATGATGTCCGCATCCCCGCGAGTCAAGATCCCTTCTGCTTCCTCAAAGGTGCATATTCCGCCAGCCGCAACGACCGGTTGCTTGTGTCCGGCATCATTGATTCGCTTTTTGATCTCAGCCGAGAGCCCGACGTTGCGCGCGAATGGCCCGCGCTTGTCCGAATAGACAGAGGGCATACACTCATAGCCAGAAGGCCCGGTATAGGGATACGCAGCCTTTCCAACCTTGGGAACCTTGGCGTCCTCGAACTTGCCGCCCTTGGATACGGAGATAAAATCGGTACCGGCTTTGGCAAACTCCACGGCAAAATAGCAGGCATCATCAATTCGGTTGCCGCCCTCAATCACTTCGTCACCCAAGAAACGCAGCCCGACAATCGCCTTGTCGCCGACCCTGTCTCGGACAGCCGAGAGAACCTCAAGAGGCAAGCGCACGCGATTTTCCTGTGAGCCACCATAGCCGTCGGGGCGAGTGTTGAGCGCCGAGAGAAAGGAGGCCATGGTGTACGCGTGTGCGTAGTGCAACTCGATTCCGTCAAAGCCAGCCGCAACGACATTTTCTGCCGCGTCCGCAAAGAGCCCAGGCAATACCTTTGGTAGCTCTTCAATATGAGGGTGATGCATGTCCCAAATTCGCTCGCGGTAGCCGTAGCGCAATTCATCAAACTCGCGCTCACTCAGAACTTTCTCAACACTCTCCAAATCTAGCCCTAGCAAGTGCTCCCGAACTCGCTCCTCTGCTACTGTCGCCCAACCGCCATCGCCACTGAGCTTGGTGATGCCTTTGCGGTGCTGCTCGCCAACTTGCAAGAAACGGCCAAAGAACTTTTCGGCCTTGGGTCGACGACGCATTTGCATGAAGTCGATGAGCTGAATGAGAACCGTCGTCCTGCCATCAGAAGCTTTCTTGATCGCTTCAACAAGCCGCGTTAGTCCCGGAACAAAGCGCTCGTGTCCGGCTCGAAGCAGAGGCCCCGATGGCACATCGCGAATGCCTGTTGCTTCCACCACGATTACCCCGGGCTGCCCCTCGGCAAAGCGCACATACCAATCGATGACATCGTCGGTGACGAGCCCCTCGGGACTGGCACGCCACGGAACCATGGCGGGAATCCATGTTCTTGAAGACAACGTCCGCCCCGCCAAGGACAGTTCGCTAAAGAGCATCGACGCTGCCGCGGTCTCTTTGCTCGGCCAAGTTGTCGTCGGTAGAGGGTGTATGATTCGCTCAGGCGGTTGCCACATGAAAAGCGGTATACACCATCGCATTCGCCGGGACAAAGGGAGAAGTGCGGCGCTTACTTCACAGACTCGAAATGCCACGGCCCAAGACGCGTGGGTACCTTCAGTTTCTCTTTGAGGACCTCAAGAAACTGCTCCCTGGGCCACTCAGTAGCTCCAAAGCGGTCGAGGTGTTCCGTGTGCACTTGGCAGTCAACGAGATCGATTCCCCAGCGCGCAAGCTGCCCAACTAGCGTGACAAAGGCAATTTTCGACGCGTCGGGCGCGAGTGTAAACATGGATTCCCCAAAGAATGCGGCGCCTAGGGATATTCCGTAGAGCCCTCCTACCAACTTGTCACCTTGCCAGGCTTCGATCGAATGCGCGTGCCCCTGGCGATGCAAGTCGAAATAGGCAGACTTCATGTCCTCGGTGATCCAGGTGCCACCTTGTCCAGGCCTATAGGTGTCCGCGCAAGCCTGCATTACGGCTGCAAACGCTGTATCCATGGTGATTCGATAGGGAGCCCGGCGAATTGCCTTGCGCAAGCTCCGGTTCACACGAATTTCATCGGCCATGAGCACCATGCGCGGATCCGGGCTGTGCCAGATAATGGGCAAATCTTCGTCGTACCAGGGGAAGATTCCCTGACTGTACGCCAGCCTAAGTCGTTCGGCACTGAGGTCTCCACCAAAAGCAAGTACTCCGTTTTCGTCCGCAAGATGAGGTGGCGGAAACACCAATCGATGATCGAGTTGATAAAGCGGCATAGTACTAAGAACTATTCGAACCAGTCATCTTCATTGAGCGGTGCACTTCGTCCGAGGATGAGCGATCCAAAGAGCGCACACACATCGCCCGCACCAAGGATCAGAAAGCCGGGGCCGGTCCCCCAACCAGCTACTTTAAAGGGATGCAGGGCAAGGGTGAGCACACCGACAATCAGAAGCGCAACGCTCAAGAGTAGGGTTAGAGAACCGGGATGCACGGGCCAGTGAGGAGTCTTTCCGCTAACGCTGTAGGCCAGAAGAACTAGCAAGAGAAATGCGGTGAGCAAGCACAGGTAGAAAGCACCCGTGGCCAACGTAATATAGGTTCCGAGGCCCTCCGGCGCGTACGAACTCTCCTGCCAATCGCGTAGGCTCACGCTCTCACAGCCGCCGCCTGCCACGCAGGTATCTACGCTTTGAAGCCCGACCCCAGACTCAATATCGTAGTGCTTGCCTTTGATCCAAGAACTCGAAAAGGCAGCGAGAACCAGCAATATGGCACCGATACCGGCACATAGTTGCCCACTTAGCCTCTGATTCTCCATTTCTATAGCCTAGCACTAATTGTAAGATGAATTTCACAGCA
Source organism: Kofleriaceae bacterium (assembly GCA_016763395.1). Lineage (GTDB taxonomy): Bacteria > Myxococcota_A > Polyangia > Haliangiales > Haliangiaceae > NORP324. Next base: position 1,154 of record JAESTW010000227.1, on the reverse strand, counting down.
GGGGATCGACAATATTGCGAGGATTTGTTGTTCTTGTGGCAATGGACAATCAGAGCAAGTTTCGAGAAGCGCTGGACTATCACTCCAAAGGTCGACCCGGCAAGACCCAGATACAGGCGACCAAACCCACCGCCACACAAAACGATCTGAGCCTCGCGTACTCCCCCGGCGTTGCTGGTCCCTGCCTCGAGATTGCGAAGAACGAAGAGGATGTTTTTAAGTACACCAACCGAGCCAACTTGGTCGCCGTAATTACTAATGGCACCGCGGTTTTGGGGCTTGGTAACATCGGCGCTGCCGCGTCCAAGCCAGTGATGGAAGGAAAGGCAGTGCTCTTTAAGCGTTTTGCTGATATCGATGTCTTTGACTTGGAACTCGACACCGAGGACCCGCAAGAAATTATTCGGACATGCCAGCTTCTAGAACCGACCTTTGGCGGTATTAACCTAGAAGACATCAAAGCCCCGGACTGCTTTATCATTGAAGAAACCTTGCGGGATACGATGGGCATCCCGGTCTTTCACGATGATCAACACGGCACAGCCATCATCGCCGGTGCCGGACTTATCAACGCCTGCGACCTGACCGGACGAGACATTTCCAAAATTAAGATCATCATCAATGGCGCGGGCGCTGCTGGGATTTCGACAGCCAAATTCGTGCTTGAGCTCGGCGTTTCACCAGAGAACCTTCTGGTTTGCGATTCTAAAGGCGCCATCCACAGTGAGCGCGAGGGACTCAACAAGTACAAGCAACAGTTCGCTGTCAAAACCGACGCCCGAACACTCTCGGATGCAATGAAGGATGCCGATGCATTTATTGGCGTCTCGGTAAAAGATGCTGTCACCAAAGACATGGTTAAGAGCATGGCTCCCAACTGCATCGTATTTGCATTGGCGAACCCGGACGCCGAGATTCCATACGACGACGTCAAAGAAGTCCGGCCCGACGCTATCGTGGCCACCGGACGAACGGATTATCCCAACCAAGTAAACAATGTACTGGGTTTCCCTTACATTTTCCGAGGCGCACTGGATGTACACGCCAGAACGGTCACTGAATCAATGAAGGTCGCGGCGGCAAAAGCCATTGCAGCCTTGGCCAAAGAGCCTGTCCCGGACTCGGTACTTCACGCCTACAATGCAGATTCCATG
>JAESTW010000226.1 GCA_016763395.1 Kofleriaceae bacterium | reverse complement strand
AGCGATTCTTGAAACCTGGCTACGTTGCAAGACCAAGATGCCTGAATCATCCTGCAGGTACTCTTGTTTGCAATACCTTCGCAGATCTCGAACTGCTCCCGAGCCCTGTCAATCACCTCCTGGTTTTGGCTAAGCGAAGCGAGATATTCTACTAAGCTTGCGTTGCCACTATCACCAGCGCAGCTCATCGGCGAATCCCCCTGAATCAAATAATCGACCATAGTGCCGGCACCAGCTTCGACCAAGACCTTGGCAGCAGCCACGGTGGTTACCTCGTGCAGAGGAATGTAGCCGTCTTCGGCCTCTGGCAAATTGGGATCAATGCCAAGCTCCAAAAACAGCCTGACGACTTCGGCGTTGCCACCCGCAGCTGCGGAGTGGATAGGACTGGAAACATAGTTAGCTTTGCCGTTAGCTCCCTTGTCCAATAGCCATTGGCATGCCTGAAGATGTCCGCCACGCGCTGCTGCCGCAATGGGTAATTCTCGTAGGCTATCCTCACTGTCTGTGACCAGAGCACCGTGTGCTATGAGAAGTTCCATGATTTCGATTGATCCAGCACGGGCGGCTGCGCACATCGCAGACTCAGGATGGCCTTCATCATCGTCATCATCATCGTCCGGATCTTCATCAAACTCGCCATCACCGGAAGGCGGATCTGGCAGAGTAGCCAGCGGCTGAACTTCGATGTTCTTGCTGACATGAAACTCAGCGTCAATTTCCTTTTGTCCGTCAACGCGTTCTTTCACGATGTCCGAGACCGTTTCGGCTATTGACTCCCCCATTGACTTAATAATCTCACCAAGATTCTCTATAGCAATCAGTGCTGTGTTCTCGCCGATTGGGTCAGCTCCCGCTTCAAGCAAAAACCGGACAACCTCCGTGTGTCCTCCGAGAGCCGCCCAGGAAAGAGGCGTAGACTCGTCCCAATCATTCACCAGATTCACACTAGCCCCGGACTTCACCGCGCCCCTGACCTCCTTCAGATTGCCGACTTTTGCCCCAGCGAAAAGTCGTTCTGCCACCTTTTCCATCTTCGTTCTCATGGTCCGAAGCCTACCAGCTCGCTACATTTCGTGAGTAGTTCAAGTGTGTCCGGGGTCGCTGTATCCATCTTTTGGCTGTCACTGGCTATGCGACACCGCGAGTGCTATCAGTCCTTGCTTGCACAACCGATTGATCTTAATGACAGCGTTCTTGGCAATGGCTTGTGGCGACAAGAAGGCCGCCGGCACCGAGCCCGTCGCAAAGACTGCGACGACTACACAGGCCAAGACCGCCAACTCGCCGGCCGGCGTGACGGTGACCACAAAGGCACTTGATGTTGACGAAGCGACTGGGCCACTGGGAGCACTACGCGAGCTTGGCAGCTTTGATAGCATCGAACTATTGGGGTCCATCGACCTAGAGATTTCTCAGCGTGATTTTGCGCCCCTTCGCATTGAGGCGTCCGAGGAAGATCTGCCCAAGGTGGTCACCGAGCTTGATGGCGAGACACTGACCATTGGGTGTCAGGAGGAAGACAAGAAATCCACCCAGTGCGGACCAATCCTTGTCCATGTGGTTCTTCCCAAGCTCAAGAGCTTACATGTCCGGGGTTCGGGCGACACCAAGGGAATGACAGCGTTTCATTCGGACACAATGAACCTTGGCGTACACGGTGCTGGCAATATTGCGATTGAGCTTCACGCCAAACGACTAGATCTCAACATTCAAGGAAGCGCCAATGCCAGTCTTTCTGGCGTGGTGGACACGTTTCAAACAACCATTCAAGGTTCTGGTTCCCTGCTAGCCCCCAAGCTCGAAACCAAAGACGTGAATGTTACGATTCAAGGCTCTGGCAGCGTGCAAGTCCACGTAACGGGCGCCCTCGACGTATCCATCATGGGGTCAGGAAGTGTGTTTTACACTGGCGCGCCGAAAGTGACCGAGTCCATCCAGGGCTCAGGATCTGTTCGACACGTGGACTAGCCTCTATTCCGGCCTTGCCTGATTCCTAGAGCAACGTGAGTGATACGGATAGGCTTTTTCCCTGTGTTGACTTTGTTGCTCCCAACAGCACTCTCTTTCCTCGGACAACGACAGTCGTGACCTTGACTTTGGCCCGATTGGATTCGTTTTTAGAGGATGCGTAGAAACTGACGTTGGCGACAAGACGGCCTCGCTCCCGATGTACCCGGATTTCCGTATGATATTCAACGCCACCAATCACCGCCTTGATCTCAGATTTGTCCCCTTTCATATTAACTTGTACGCTGAGACGAAATTTCAGCGGAGTTCCGCCAGGTGTTGTTGCGTGCTCCACATCGATGTAAGCCAGACCGGACATTGGCGACACGTTGCGATTGGCAATCTCTGGCGTCGCATTGGCGATTGACGGTGAAAGTAGTGCTCCCGATGACATGAGCAGAGCAATCACAAGGACGTAGCCGGGTATTGTCGAAAGATAATGTGTATGCGTATTGGTTTTCACAAAACCGCTCATTGCATCTCGCATGCCGACTCCTGGGCAACCCAATTTCAATGCCTTGTCCGAGGTTCGCCATCTCAGCGGTCACATTTGGCAATTGGGCGGCACTGACACGGCCAGATTGGCACTTCAACGCAAAGCTACTTCGCGGCCCCGGCCAGTCCTTCTAGCCAGCGTTGGTGTTGCTTGTGCATTGCACCTCGCAGATACCAGCGTCCGAGCCAGGGCACGATTCCACGCTGGGTTTCTTCGGTCGCGATGCGGCAACCGGTCTCGGTTTTCTCAATAACCCATCCGTGATAGGCGCTGCCACCACCGGGGGTGACGCCGCGCCAGGCCAAGCGCTCGTGGGGTTCAAACTCTTTGATAGTGGTGTGTACTCGGACACCAAATGTCGTCCAGTGGAAGGTGGTGCCGGCCTCAAGTCGCTCGTGTCCGGCGTCCAGTGCGGGACGCTTGCAGTTTTTGTAGAACTCCGGCCAGGAGAGAGCATCAATGAGTACGGCCCAGATTGCCTCGGGAGTTTTCTGCGTGTGGAGTTGGTTAAAGACATAAACCGGAGCACCTTTGGGAACACAATCTTCGGGAAAGCGAACGGTAGCCGTGTCTGTCGCGACATTATCTGTCATTAGGGTTCTTTCGCCAATTGGTTATGTTTGCGCCATCGCGGCGGCAAAGAGCAGAGAATATCCAAAATAGAATGAAAGTGCATGCAACCTCGCAGCCCCAAACTTGTAGTGAGGGGAAGAAAGGTTTGTATGAAACATATTGTATTACCGTCGATTTTTGTTTTGGGACTATTCACTGGGTGTGGCGAAGTTCGCACTTCCGCAGAGGCTGATGCAGGATGTGTTGGGGATTGCCAGGTGGATGCTGGCTGCACCACGGACTGTGAGCCGCAGCTTTGTGACTCTGAATCGTGCTCCGACCATGGCACATGTATGGTCGTCGATGGCGCTGCCTTGTGCGAGTGCGACACTGGCTATGAAAGCGTGGGCCTTGCCTGTGAAGACATCGATGAGTGTGGTCTTTCTGTCTGTGACAGAAACGCGACATGCATGAATCTCGATGGCGAGTTTTCGTGTGCTTGTAACGAGCAGTTTGTCGGAGATGGATTTGAGTGCAGCTCTGAGGTGTTTACGATTGCCGTTCTTGGAGACACACAAGGCTATGTTGACGACTCCAAAAACATCAATAACGAAGACCGAAGCCAGGGTTTCATCAATCAAATACAATGGATTTTGGATCACCAGGTAGAAGACAACATCCAGTTTGTAAGCCACGTTGGAGATATCGTCGAGCATGATACGGACACCGAGTGGGCGCGCAGTCGGCTCGCCCTGGACCTGCTCCTTTCAAGACCGGACTTACCGTGGTCAGCGGCAGTGGGCAATCATGATGTAGCGCCAGGAACAGTCGATGGCTCAAAGTACTTAGAGAACTTCGGACCGGACAGGTTTGCAACTTCCGCCTGGTTTGGAGGCTCCGACAAGGGGTTTCGCGGAACTGGACTTGGTCTCAATAGCTTTCAACTCATCGGAACGCAACCTAAGCCATACCTCCACCTAAATGTCGAGGTGAATGCAGATGATCAAGCGCTGGCATGGGCCCAGGAGGTAGTCGACTCGCATCTTGGTATGCCAACAATTCTCAGCACGCACGAGTTTCTAAATGACCAGCGCGACAACTCTCACCCAGAGTCAGACTCTCAGAATGTTTCTGTGATCACTTCGCCCTACATGAAGTTCACTGGCAAAAACTCGGCCACGAGAATATGGAACAAACTGATTGCACCCAACAGCCAAATCTTTCTGACCCTAAATGGCCACTATTGCTGTGAGCGTGAAATGGTTCAACTCAACAATGATGGCTTTCCAGTATTGCACGTTCAGACGAACTACTCAGTTGCGTTTCAATCAGTCATTGTGGCCGATGCTGGCTGGATTCGCCTACTTGAGATCGATGAGGCCAAGCAAGAAATTCGCCTTCGGACAACCAAGCCAGCGGTCCCCTTGCAAAACATTGCCTTAGAAAACCCGCTGCCCAGCAGTGTCGTGAGCTATCCGATGACTTGGCGAGGACGCTTTGGCGAAAGAACCTTGCAGTTCCAAGAAGGAGTCGATGGATACGCGAGTACAGAAGACGTCTGGTTTAGCATGCGTCTCAATGAACGAACTCCGCTGGTCAATGAGCCCTTCCTGCGCACCTCGAAGTTCCCCGACAGTACTATCAATCAGCAAGCCATTCTGAAATTCGCTAGTATTGTTGGCACAGGTGCTATGCAAATTTCTCCTGGTGCTACGGTCGTCGGTGCTTCTCTTAGTCTAACTGCGCCAACGGATATTCCAGCGTCGGGTGGAGAGCCCAATGCGGTGCATAAAATCCTGGTTGACTGGTCGGAGTCCAACGCCGAGTTTAACGCAATACAGTGGTCAGGTGGCCTATCTGGAGTGCTCGATCAAGACGGCATTGAGGCAAGTCGCCTATCATCATCGGACGTGGCTTTGTATGCGGACAATGGCTACAACGATGCAGACCTTTCCGCAATTGCTCCGGGACAAAGTGTGCACTATGACGTCTCTGCGATGGTTCAGGACTGGGCCCAAAGCGGTCAGAACTACGGATTCCTTCTGCAATCCCTCGGAACCGGAGGGGGCGACGGCCTCTTTCTTGCCAGTTCGGACTACTCTGGCAGCGACACGAACGCCCGACCAAGATTAAGTGTTTCTCTCACCAACGCCAAGGGCCTAGAGTTCCGCCAGGGAAGGAACGGATATACATCTGCTACGGACACCTGGATCTCATCCCAGATTCCCAGTGTAAGCCAGGGTGTCAATACACAGTTGCATTGCCTCAGTGAAAGTTCAACGGAGCAGGTGCTAGTCCGTTTTTCCGACATTGTCGGGTCCGCCAACACTCAGCTACCATCTGGTGCCCGGGTTCAGAGCGCACGACTTGTTCTCTATACCGACAGCCTCCAGTTCGCTGGCAGCAATGCACTTCATGCACTCCACTCGATGCTTATTCCGTGGCAAGAGAATGCGACATTTGGCTCCCAGGCGCTTGGCGGGAATGGAGTTCAGACTGATGGGCTAGAAGCTGAGATTCAAGCACAAATGCTCGCTCTTGGCGCAGTTGCCGATGGCGGACAAGTTAGTTTCGATGTGACGCAAAGCGTGCAGTCTTGGGCAGATGGTGAGGCCAACAACGGCTGGCTCCTGCGACAACTTGAGGGCGACAATCGACTCTTTCTCCAGTCAAACGAAGCCAATGAATTGGCGCTCCGGCCTCGTTTGCTTGTGCAATATACGGTAAACTGACTCCAATGTCGGCTTGTCCCCGCTGCTGCCGCTCGTTCGAGTCCAGCTTCGTTTTTTGTCCGGCCTGTCTTCTGTCACCAGATGAACTTGAGCCAATTCGGGTTGGCTCGCTGGTACTTCACGAAGAACTCGGCCGCGGCGGTATGGGAGTCGTCTACCGCGCGCATCACACGCGCCTAGATCGAGAGGTCGCGGTCAAATTGATGACTGCCGGCATCGTCGAACATGAATCCTTCCAACTCAGATTGGAGCGTGAAGCAAAACTTCTAGCGTTATTGGATCATCCGAATATTGTCCGGGTATTTGATGCTGGCAACGACCAAGCCCAGCTGTACTTGGCGATGGAGTTCGTTCGCGGCGAGTCCCTGTCCGAACTTGGTCTTGTTTCGCAAGAACGCGCAATCGAAATCGCTATACAAATTGCAGATGCATTGTCTCACGCTCATCAGCGGGGCGTAATTCACCGCGACATTAAGCCCTCCAACATCATGCTTACCGAAGACGGCGATGTGAAGGTCGGAGATTTTGGAATTGCGCGATTCATTGGAGATCAACTAGATCTCTCCATTACCCGTACAGATGTCGCCGTCGGTAGTCCGGCGTACATGTCACCAGAGGCTATTGCGGCCGAAGAGCCGTCTCCGTGCATGGATATCTACTCTCTGGGCGTTCTTCTCTACGAACTCATCTCCGGCAGGCAGCCAATTGGGGTTTTCCCAAGCATAGATGGACCGATCAACTCGGTTGTCCGCAAAGCATTGGCCTCTGATCCAGCGGACAGATATGAATCGATGGAGCAGATGCGTGATGCTCTGAAACACTCACTGGCGCTTCAGAATTCATCTAACTCAAGGAGAACGTGGTACTGGCTTTCCGGCGGAGCCGTGGCCATTGTGATAGCCGCCACAACTCTACTACTGATGTATTCAGAGGAAGTGGAGAAAGAGAAGGAACTCGTCTTCCAAGCAGGGAATCACGGCTACCACGGTACGTCCGACCATTGGTTTAGTCGCCGTGAAAATGAGCGATTTAGTGTTTCTGAGTATCTTCGAACTGCAGATTGGTCGGATGCCAATCAACAGGCGGTTTTGCAATTCGGCGGTTTATTTGGCGATGCAAGCCGGCAAGTACCGCGTGTTTCCAAGCTGCTCAGGGCTACTCTCGTACTCACCGTTCCCAAAGTCCTGATGTACGCCGAAGGGGAGGCCAATGGCGTTCATAAGATCTTGGTCGATTGGCACGGACAGGGTGGCTTCTCCACCAAGGCTTGGGCAGGCGGAGCTACTGGAGCAATTGATCGAGACGATGTCGAAGCCAGTAAGCGCGTCTACGACAATGCCTCTCGCTATGCCCAAGCGAGTGAAAAAGGACCGACAATTCCCCGAGGTACCACACTCGAGTTTGATGTCACGGACATCGTTCGCGATTGGCAGTCAGGACAACCAAACTACGGATTTCTATTGCAGTCTTCAGGTGGTATGAATGGGGACGGCCTCTTTATGGCAAGTAGTCGATGGTACGAAACCAGTGAGCGCCCCGCACTCAAAATTCTCTACGAAGCTTTGTGACACACATACAACAACCAGCCGGACGCTTTCCCACAACACAGTGGTCGTTGGTGTTGGCCGGAAAAGACAGTGCCGCCGCAAGACGCGAAACTCTGGGTCGTCTATTTGAGTCCTACTGGCAGCCACTGTATTTCTACACTAGACGCCGAGGACTAAGTCCGACCGATGCAGAGGACGCGATTCAGGGCTTTTGGACATCACTCTGGGAGCGCAATACCATTGACCTTCTCGATCCAATGCGCGGACGTCTGCGAGCATTTCTCAAGTCAGCACTTCGCAACTATCTTGCCAATGAGCATGCATACAGAACGCGGTTTAAACGCGGCGGAAACACACCTGCCCTTTCACTAGACTTCGAAGTTGCAGAGAGCGCACTCTCCTTTGTTCCCGACGATCCAGAAAAGGCCTATGACCGGACATGGTCAACGCAAATCATTGAGCGATGCATGCAGCGCCTGACCAAAGAATACGAGTCCGGCACTCGATCTGGTCCGGCGCCAGCCCTGCAAGAACTCTTCGGATTTCAAAGTGGTAGTACCCACCAGGAGATCGCAGACCGCTTTGGCATGACCCTCGCCCAAGTAAAGGCCTTTGCTCATCGTGCGCGCAAACGCTTCCGAGAACTGCTTCTTGAGGAGGTTGCAACGACAGTCGACACTCCGCCAATGGTCGTTGACGAGGCGAAGTGCCTCTACGAGTTAATCGGATAGCTCTGAACTGGCTGGGCGCCTACTGCGGTTTTATTGAGTAGCGGTAGTCTTCGACATAGTTCGCCGGTAGACGTATTTCCCAGGCTGCCTCTTCCCAGCACTTTGCGTTCGCCGTTGCGATTTAGGCCGGAACTCAGAATCGTCTTCGTCTACGGCAGAAGCTGGTCGAGGTTCTTGAAGTATGTTGGCGATTTATGCGTGTGTTCGCAACGTCAAAATCGCCGCATCGACTAGTATGAATGTCCGCATTGCACGGCATAGACGCCAGCGCTGCGCTGAAGTTGCATGCCTATCTTGAAAGAATTCGCGATCTCGTCCAATAGCCTCCCAATAGCAGCAGAACACCAAGAAATGCATAATTCAGTCCCGCAGGTATGTGGGACAATCCGTGCCCCAAAGACGATTCATGCACTTCGCTTTCTGGCGAGAAGAACAGGAAATGAGGATGCCCTTCTGACAGTTCTCTGGTCTCGCTTTGCAGTGTGGCCTTGCCTTCACTTACCGTGGCCTTCATGATTATTCCACCACTGCCCTTAGCCCATAAGTCTATCGAAAAATCGATTGCGCCTGGAGCTGTTTCAAAACGAGCGACAATCATCACCAGTAAGTCCTCATCCGCCACACCGTCATGGCCGTCGCCGGAAGGAAGGCTTAAGAGTATTTGATCGAGCACCGCTGATTCGCCGCTTGCCGTTGAAAGAAGGTGGACACCCTTACGAACCCGTTGCCGCAAGCTTGCTTCCCCTTGTTTTAGCTCGGTGTGGTTGATTCGCTTCTTTGCGAACTCAGCATCGTAGAGTGCCTCGACCGGCAGTGAGAGTACGACGTAGACTTTGCTGCCGACAACATTGAGCGTGCCCTTGCCTCTCGGCATTAGGTGAGCCATGGCATCCAGCGAAGATGAGCATAGAACTATGAGAATAACTCCAACAAAGAGAAGCGAATTGCGGACAGTCAACAGGTACGTTCTTTTCATTACTCACTACCTCGGAGGAGGGCCACCGGTACTCGTACTGGTGCTGGTGCCTTTTACGCAGCGCTGGATGAAGGGATAGGTCTTGGTAAGATAGTAGTGGTAGATACCCTCGGGAAACTCAGGAGTCACACCAAATCGGCCGTTGCACTCGTCTAGGTCGCCACTCCCCTCTACATATTCCCAATCCTGAATAAAGTGTCCGAGCGGAAAATCATCGATCGATGGCCGACCACTGCCTGCGGTGCTAACAGTCTGATAGCTACTCTCAATATCAACGATCGCAGAACTCGCGTCGCTGGTGTCCGCGTAGCCTTCCACTGAGTACATGGGAAAACCGTCTGCGGCCCAACCAACGAGGGTCATACTAGTTGCACTATTGGGATTCAGCTGAGCTATCAGCGCCAATGGAGTCCCGTGATAGTGGTATGCGCCAGATGGTTGGGTGTGAGCATCGTTT
>JAESTW010000225.1 GCA_016763395.1 Kofleriaceae bacterium | reverse complement strand
GCCTGAGGTCTACAAGGCCGGAACACTGCTCGCAATGCGTGTAGCCTATGCCTCCAGGGAGGCACGTTCTGCTGGCCCGGTTCTCGATACGATTATCGACGCTGAGGGCATAGGCCGCTACCGCTCACAACTCGTCGTCGGTACGGACCCAGATGGCCAGTATATCTCGGTGGAACTTAGACTGCCAGATCCTGGTGCTCCTACCACCCAGAGCCAGAACAATGAGCTTTCCCGAGTGTACATGCCTCGAGACACCGTGATTGTTGGCTTTGAAGCAGACAAGGCATATACCGACCCTGCGGCAGGAGCAATTTCAATGACCGCGATACCGGCACCAAGGTACGAGCTGGATTGCACCTCAGATGGCGTTTGCGGTCCTATTACCTTCTTTTTAGAGAACTCAGATGGCGAGGACAGAAGGCGCGTCGTTGTCCTGCCTTTGTCTTCCATGCCGCTGGTGCTGAGCGCCTGGTAGCCCTTGTTGGCCCTTGGGACAAACCCTTGGGCTCGTTCCTAGCTGGCCTCGACATCTAGCTATAGCTGTCCTCGGACATCTAGCGGATTCTGATAAGCTCTACTTGAGCCGAATACTGCGAGTCCCGAGTTCGTTTGAGGGCCTCTCGGAGCATTGCCGCTTCATTGGCTGGTAGCGATTTGTTGCGCAGGAGCCTCCGGTAGAATCGCTCGTAATACTCGTCCGGCTCCACTCGAATCTCTACTCGGGCATGGGTCGCTTTGGCAACTCGGCCGTTTTTCCACGCGCTGGCAAGCTCCAGGTGTTCGCCCGGTGGAATCCGAGTATCCTCTATCTCCTGCCAACCCTTTTTGTACGCGATATGTCGCCCAATCCGTTTTTCGCTGTGAGCACCCTCGATAGCGGCGCCTCGTTTGTCTACTAGGGTAATTGATACCCAAGCGGCCGGAGTTGGCGTTGTCGGCAGGTAGTGACCGGCGCCAGTGTTTTTTACTCGGACACGCACGCTCACGGTTCCGCCCTTGCCACGTCCGGTTATCGTGGAGACTGTGATCCCCTGGCGGAACGTTTCGGGATCGTGAATTCCCTTCCAGCTGTGCTCGCGATCTGGCATATGGCAGTGTTGGCACTGTACGCCGCGGCGCATGTACGGGCCTTCAAGCCACTCTTTGTACGTATTTAGCAGGGGCTTTCCGGCAAGCTGTCCGGATCTAGAAGGCAACTGATGGCAGGGCATGCAAAAGTCGGAGCGCTCGTAGATCGCGAGCTGGGTGATTGGATAGCCGGGCAGGGCGAGGCGTTTATTGTCGGTAGCCTGGGCAGGACCGTAACGCTTCCAATTGCGGACATGACAAGAGGCACAGTTTAGGCCCTGGTCACGCAGCTTCGAGGAGTAATTGGGGTTTTTCTCAAAGGCTGGGCCGGTCTTTTGGTTTCTCAGCTCTGCGCTGAGTACTGGACTCTGCTCAGCCAGCGGATTGTGACACCGCTGGCAGCTTTGCAGAGCCCGCAGAGACCTTGTGTGTTGCGTCTTTGCATGGAGAGCAGTTGCGCCGTGAGGCCAGGGGAGCCCGCTGCAGCGTGAACTGATCCTTGCCAATCGCGGTACTGTTTATTGTGGCAACGGGCGCATCGTTTGGCATCGAGGGAGGCTTGTGCGGGTACCAGGTTGTCCGGAGGGCTGCCCTGGGGCATGATAGTCCCGCCGAAGATCGCTGCCTCGTCCGTGTTTCCGTGTCCGGAGTAAAATCCGCCTTTCATGCCCCCGCTGGCCCGGTCGAGATCTTGCGCGAGAGCTGGAATCTCACTGCTATTGTTCAGAGTCTTGGCGATGTCGGCTGCCGCTAGAGTGTCAACGTAACTCGCTACAGCCCAGAGGTCCGCATCAGGAGCGGCGCCTTGGTAGGCGGGCATCGGACTACCACTGAGTCCGGTTAATAAACTCAGGTAAATCTGCTGAGTTCGGTTGTCCGAAGGAGCGTGGGGCCGGCGAATGGGAATGACGAGTAAGTCGTAGGGGCGGGCATTGTGGTTGCGGTCGTCGACTAGCTGGGGCGCCGATGGACCATCTCCTTTGGCACTTTCGCCGTGGCATTTGATACAACCGAGAGAGGAAAAGAGCAGTTTCCCTTTGGCGATGTCCGGGGCTGGCGCAACAGGCACGGGCAAGGCGACTGCGCTTCGTCGAAACTTTCGCGGGGCGAAGGATTTGAGAACGCCGATGAGAGATGAGATTTGCTGGCCACTAAGAACATCACCGAATGCGTGCATGGAGGTGCCTGGGACGCCAAAGCGGATGGTTCGCTGCAAATCCTCATCGGTGGGCGGATAACCACTGGCAGTTGTGCGCCACTTGTAGTTGCCACTGCGAAAATCCCGGGGTTGTGGCCAGAGCAGAGGCGCGCCTGGTCCTTTGCCATCTCCCGCTGAGCCGTGGCAGGCCAAGCAGTAGCGGTCGTAGAGCATAGCGCCTTCCGCTTTGCTCTCGGCAGCGCTCGTATCCTCACCCGCATTTGCCCAGACCAAGGCGCCGCCGAGGGCTAGACTTGAAACGAGAAGCAGTGAAGATGTGAGGCGGCGAAACACCCGCGCACGATGCCAAGCTCCGTCACCGGGAACAAGAGAAACTCGCTAAGAACCGCTAAAAACGCTTGGCGACTCGGCTCCAGTACTGCCGCACTTCGGGAACACCGAGAGCTGCGCAAACCAAGGCATAGCTTATCGCCCCGCCGATCACGGGAACGAAGACGAGTATCAGGCGATGCACCATACGCTGGGCATCATCATCGCCCAAGAGTTGCAATAGACCTCGGTGGCTGAGCCAAACAATGACGCCCATGATGGCGCCGGCCACGAGTACTCGAAGCAAGTGGCCCAGCAGTTTACCGTGGGCGATGGCGCACACCTTGCGATGGAAGAAGAAGTAGAGCACGCTGAAATTCAATATTGCCGCCGCCGCCGTACCGAATGCCAGTGCTCGATAGCCGTAGCTTCCGTGTAGTCCGATGTTTATTGCCAAGTTGCCGGCAACCGCCGATAGAGATGCAATCACAGCGATACGCGCCAGGTTCATCGCATAAAATGCTGGGGCCAAAACCTTTACGGCAGCGTAGGCAACAAGGCCAATGGCGTAAAACTGTAGCGCAGCGGCGGTGGCATGCGTGTCCGAGGCACCAAAGCGGCCATGCTGGTAGATGAGTGAGATGATAGGTGAGCCCAGAACAATAAGTCCGACCATGGAGGGCACCGTGAGGAAGGCGACGAGGCGTAGGCCGTCGGACAAGTGGGCTCCCATCGCCGCGGTGTCGTTTGCGGCGGCGGATTCTGCGTATCGAGTTGTAGAAACCGTGGCAATAGCGACGCCAAAGACACCGATGGGCAACTGCAAGAAACGAAAGGCGTTGTTGAGCCAGGTGATTGCGCCATTCTCGGACGAGGCAAAATATGTGTTGACGATGATGTTCACTTGAACCGCCGCCAAGCCGACAATTGCCGGCAGCATGAGCGTGGCAATGCGCTTCAGACGCGGGTCTCGCATCGCCAAATCGAAGCGTAGCTTGGGCCGGAATCCCGTTCGCCAAAGTGGTGGCAATTGCACCCCTAGTTGCAGCAGTCCGCCCAACACAGTTCCCATCGACCAGCCAATGACCGCCCACTTGCCTTCGATCGCACTCAGATAAATCCCAGTTCCAACGCTGATCGACGCGATGTTGAACATGGCCGGCGCCAGAGCGGGGGCTGCAAATTTGTTCTGCGCATTGAGCATGCCCATCGCCACAGAAGAGAGCGAAATCAAGATCAAGAAGGGCATCATGATCCGGGTAAGGGTCACGGTGAGACCGAATTGTTCTGGGTGTGTGAGCTTGGTGGTTAGAAGGTCAACCACTTGTGGCGCGAGTAGAATTGCGATGGCGACGATGGAGCCAATGACGACCAATAACGTGCCTGCGACCCGGTTGCCGAGTTCGTACGCACTCTCTTGACCATTGGATTCCAGGTCTTTTTTGAAGGTTGGGATAAAGGCTTGCGCCAGAGCACCCTCGGCAAAGAGGTCCCGCAATAAATTGGGGATACGGAAGGCGACCAAGAATGCATCACTCAGATGACCTGCACCCAAGAGCGCCGCAAAGAGAGACTCTCGAATGAGTCCCAGGAGCCTTGAGAGCATGGTTGCAGCTGATATGAGTCCAGCCGATCGTGCCAGGCTTCGTTTTTTTTTGTCCGAACTCATGGCTTCCGAAGTCGTGCTTGGGTGGCTCTTCGCAGGGCTGGCGGCGATTGTTGAAGTATGCTTCGAACCGCCTTTTTACTCGCTTTGTCTCTCCCCTGTAGGCAGGCAAGCAGGTCTGTTCTGCGAGAGATGTCGATACGCTTGTTCCCTGCTAATCCCAGAACTCTACCCATGCTTTGCTCGTCCAGATTCGGCTGCGGATCGCGGTCGCCGGACAAGGGGCCGCACAGCCATTGCGCGGAACGCATCGCTACCGCGGTGGACTTGTCGCTTTGCAAGAGCGCGACGACCAATGAGGTGAACTGTGTAGACTGTGGCAAGAGCACGAGAGCCGCCGACCGCATTGTGGGGCTCTTGTCCGCTAAGAACTCTTCCCAGTCTAGCTCAGCTCTCTTGTCCGCCGATTGCAGTGTGTGCAGATGTGCCGCGGTCTCGAGCGAGAGCACTCGGATGTCCATCCACCGTTGGGAGTCACTGGCAATCGCGCTCCATTGCATTTGCCAGAGCGAAAGCTCATGATTGCCAAGCTCTTGTTCTTCCAACTCGCCGAGACTGATGGCGGAACTGAGTGCCTCTGCAATTTCTGCTGCTCTGGCCGCGATCGAGTGGTCTGGCCGTGCCGCCGCTTGGCCCAAGAAAGGCAAAAACTCGTAGCCTTCTTGTATGTGTGACACCGATACGGCTGCGGCGATCGCGCTCAAGCGCTGTTGGCTCATCATGAGCTTGCCTATCTTGTACGCGCCCATTCGCTCACCAATTCGTCGCAATTGACTCTCGTTGCCGGTGAGCAGCGCGGCTACCAAATCCTCTTCGCTCGGCGCTTTGGGCTGTGCCCATGCCAAGCCTGGCAGCATGAAAAAACACATGCTGAGCGGGAGAACGAGTGCAGTTAGCGGATGGCGCATACGGTGACCTGGGCAAGAGTGTCAGTGTCGCTTCAGGCAGAACAACATTCCTCGCTACGAATTGGCACATCTGCCAAAATCGATATCGATTCTGCGATCTCTTTGCACATTTATTGACACGGGATTGTCTGTTCAGTACCTTTCGTTTGTTCAGTGGTTTTACCCTCACCACAACTTTCATCACAACTAACGTCCTATCCTGAAAGAAATTCCATGCCAGCAGCACTTACCCACCGTCAAAGCCAGATTCTTGACTACATTACTGCCTCCATCGAGGAGCGGGGATTTCCGCCCACTCTGCGGGAAATTGGTCAGCATTTCGGAATCAAGTCGACCAACGGGGTCAATGATCACCTCAAGGCACTCGAAAAGAAGGGTTTTCTCAGGCGGGAAGATCTCAAGTCACGAGCCATGCGTCCTGTGGTCCAAGCCAAGACAATGCCTCTCGGTATTCCACTTGGAGAGAACATGTGTGAAGTGCCAATACTGGGCCGAGTTGCAGCTGGCCAGCCTTTGTTGGCGGTAGAGAGTGTCGAAGACACAGTCAAAGTCGACAGCTTTTTCCTCGGTGGGCACAAATCGGTATTCGGTCTTCGCATCGTTGGCGAGTCCATGATTGAAGATGGGATTCTCGACGGGGATTACGTCTTTGTGAAGAAGACGTCCACTGCGAATAAGGGCGACACAGTGGTTGCAATGATTGAAGGCGAGGCGACGGTGAAGCACTACTATCCCGAGGGAGACAGGATTCGCTTTCAACCTGCCAATTGCAACATGGATCCGATTTACGTGAACCGAAGTGACTTTCGTTCAGTCGATATTATCGGGATCGTGGTCGGCGTCTATCGCAAAATGTAGCGCCCTAGCAGCCCGTGGTAAAAGTCGGACCCCGCTGAAACCGGCGCTTTTCCGCCATCTCTGCGTTGCAAAACTTCGCAATACGCAAGGTATTGCTACAGTTAGGCGCCTTGACCTGACTCAAAATCACTCGTTTTCACTCATGGAGCACTTCCACCACGGACTGCTAAGTTCTCACTTGTGAGTTTCGGGCGCACTATTGTGAGAGCCTCTGTGCAGTGATCGCGCTAGTATAACTCCAGCAAGGTGTCGCGAAATCGCAAACATAACTCATGGCTGATTGTAGTCTTGATGGTGGTTTCTGTGGCGGCTCATCCTGCCGCTGCACTGGTCTTCGAAATGACTCGTCCAGATCCCGTGACAAGCCTTCGGGTCGTTGTCACTGGTGAGGGTGGCGGGGCGGTGCAGTCTCTACCAACAGGAATTGACTGCGGCAGTGACTGCAGCATGGAGCTTTCGCCTGGTAGTTTAATTCGCTTGCGGGCGACCGTGGCTGAGGGCAGCACTTTTGAAGGTTGGACCGGACCTTGTGGCAGTCAGGCCTACGAACTTTTGGCATGGATGGATGAAGTGCTTTTTCCCCTCGGTATTGAGACCGGGGAACAAACGGGACTACACGCCTTTTTACTAGAAGCATCAGATCCTCCCTTGGCGGAGCGTCCTCTGGAATGCGAGGTGAGTGTGGACTCTAGCGTTGAGGTTATCGCGACCTTTGGAGTCATTCCGGACGTTGTGCAAGTCGCTTTGTTGGACGAGCTTCCCAAATTGGAAGAAGTAGAAGATGACGAGTTACGGGTGAGCTTGCCCAAGCGAGATTTTCGTCCAGAGGAGCTCTTGAATCTGACTGAGGAGGAGCTCAAGCCTGAACCCGAGCCCGAGCCCGATACGCCTGAAGTGCAAGTGGTAGCGACGGCCGCCGCACCACCACCGCCTCCACCCGTCGCACCACCGCCGATGATGAAGTCGGTAGAAGTTCCGGACGAAAACGAAGTAGAGGAAGCGCCGGACGACGCAACCTTTCTCTCGGACAAAAATCGTGATGTCGCGGAAGAGACACGAGCTACCGAGACCAATTTGCTCAAGGCTCAAAATGGTAAGAGCATCGCTTCTGTGAAGAGTGACCTTGAGTCGGAAGAAATTGGCGGAGAAGAAGCCCAGATATTTGACCTGGAGGATATAGAGGAAACCGCAGAGAAAGCGGATCAGAAAAACACGAAGGCTCTCGGTAGTGCTTCAGGCCAGATAGTACGGCAACACAGCGGCGAAGCTGGAGAAGAGGGAGAAAACGGTGAGGCTGGAGATGGCCAGGATGCGCCCAAAACACCGGGTTTGTTGTCAATGCGCAATCCCATTGGGCGAGGGGCCCTGGGCACGTCCGGACTGCCAGAAGAGACCGAAGGTGGCGAACAGGGTGAGGGCGGGGAACGTGGAACTCGAGGAACTCGCGGGACTCGTGGCCCCAATCTTCGTCTAGATCAGAGAAACTATGAACGACTGGTTGGCAAAGAAGTGGCCGATCGTGAAGTCGCAGTGGCGGTGCACAAGAAAAGCCGTCGGCGTGGCCGGTGGGAACGCAAGCAGGGCATGTTGCGAAGTGCTCTTGAGAACTTTACCCCCGAGGTACGTCCGGGGAACCAGACTGCACTCAAGACACGGGCAGCTCCCTTTGCCCTCTATATTGCCAGGATGCACCGAGGCATTCACAGGCGTTGGGGCTTTGGCTTTCTATCGGACATGGACGGCAAGTCGGCGAACAACCCGATGAACGACATGAGTCTGGTGACGATGTTAGAAATCGTCATACTTCCCAACGGCAGCATTGATAAAATGACTATTGTGAGGACCTCAGGGCTCTTGACCTTTGACGTGGCGGCGCTTTCTGTGATCGACGAGAGTGCTCCCTTCGAGTCGACACCAGAGAAAATTCGCTCGCCGGACGGGAAGGTCTATATGCACTGGTCGTTCCATCGCGGTCCAAGGCAATGCGGTACCTTCAATGCTCGTCCCTTTATTCTGAGCTCTGCTCGAGGCTCAGGTGGTCTCGACGATACAAAGCTATTGAGAAGTTCACGCAAGAAAAGAAAGCGATAAGGAATTGCCCAAACTCGTCCGGGCTCCTCTTCTCGTTCTCCTCTTCTCGTTTTCGCCTTCTTGGGAAAATTACAATAAGAGAAAAGGGGTGGTCCCCCGAACACCCTATTCCTCTATTGAACTCCGGAGCTAGTTTGCACTAGACCAGAATATGTATCCGCGCTCTACAGACCACGCTCTATAATTGAGCTGACTCTTGCGGAGACGCGTCCGAGATAGACTCCGCACGAATCGCGGGTGCTTGCTCCGAGCTTTTCTCATTGCCAGCAGGGTTGATTACCACAGAGGCGTGCAATCCCTTGGGACCATCTTCTGCCTCGTACTGGACCTCATGTCCTTGAATGAGAGTTTTGAAACCCTCTCCCTCGATAGCGGAATAGTGGACGAAAACGTCTCTGCCGTCCTCGTGGGTGATAAACCCATATCCCTTTGCATCGTTAAACCACTTAACTGTACCCAACATCATACTTTCTAGCCTCCCCGGATTGATCCGAACCACTTCGTTACATCGGACGCCCTCTCATATGGCGCCTAGGACGAGTAGGCACGATCTGAGCGGCTCCAGTCAAAGCATTTCTGAGAAAAAATACGATTTCCTACTGGGGTATGTCTAATAGAGTCGCTGGAGGCTTGTGTGGCGGTAATAATGTCCAAGAATTTCACTCACTTTGTGCTTTTCTGAGGCCATGCCGATCGCTCCCAGTTGGCACATGCCCACACCATGGCCGAAGCCTGCTCCACGAAACTCGAATGTTGTTGGTTGGTTCTTTGGACCGAGTGCTTTCACTGTAAATAGCGAAGATCGCAGGCCTCCCAGGAGTCGACGAATGGTGAGTTCTCCCTCCACGGTGATGGATTTCTGGGAGCCCACCAATCGCAGACGGATGATTCTACCGGATACACCTCTGCGCAGAGGCTCGATTCGCTGCAAATTCCCGATGCTGGAATACTTCTTAGCAATCCGCCGTGACAAGAGTTTGGCTGTAGCACTGACTTTCCAGCGAAATCGTCCCTTGGAGTACTTCGTATGTGCACAGTAGCCGCCTTCTTGTTTTAGGAAGGAAGAAACCGTACTTTCGCTTACACCTTTGCTCCACTGTGAGCTGGACGGGCCGTCGTAGTGCCCGCGAAGATTTGGGTCCGCATCGCCACCCCATACAAATTCGTTGTGTTCGCTGTGACCACCGCAGGTCGCGCTGTATCTCGCGTCTACCAATTCTTTCTTGGTGTTGACTAGGACTTGCCCTCGGGTTTGTCGCACTGCTTTGTTGGTGCGAGGGTGCTCATGGCCAGCGCCGGAGTACACCTGGCAATGCTGAGTCGCGCACAGCAAGAAGGGGTCTCCCATGTGTCGTACGCCCAACTTTTGCAGGAGTTCGGTGCGGGCTGCCACAGTTTGAGCCTTGAGAGCCTCCATGGGCGCATCGGGAAACATTTCCGAGGGCACCAGTCCACTGAGCAAGTCGTCAGCCGCAACAGCGTTGGCGACAGTGAGCTTGCCATCGCTGCCAACCGTGACATAGACCGAGCCGAAGTAGCGCCGATCACGAGCTTTACTCTTGCCCAGTTGCGAACCTCCTCCTCCTGCTACCACATTCTTCACGGTAATCGTGTCCTTCTCGACCTTGGTTGCAAACCAGATAACCGAGGGATTGCGAATTTCCAACTCACCGTTTCGGGCGACGATCGTGCCACTGGGACGGCGCAAGAGCTCGGTGTGAAATGTCGCATTGATGTGGTGACGTTCCGAGAGTTGGCGAGACTTGGCCAAGCCTTTGCCCGACGCGACAGGATCAATTCCAATCAGAGTTTTTCGGGTGTCCAACACTTTGCCTTGGACGGCAAAGATAGTCCCAATTTCAAATGTCTTGACTCGATGTCCGCTTTGCTTCCATTTGGCGACTTCGACTTCGGTATCTAAATTTTCATCAGCATCAAATCGCGCTACGACGATCCATTCCTGGAGTCGTGCCGGACGAGATTGCTCGAGGTGGAGTGTCCAGTTTCCGATTCCGGTAAAACGAGCGCCGCCTTCGCCGTCCGGCATTGCGATCAGATTGACCCCCTCCAACTTGATTTCCCGCTGTCCACCCATGATTTCGATGGTGACCTGCGGAAGCCCATCGTCGGTGAAGGAAAAGTGATTGCTATATAACGTCCGAAGTTTGTCACCAGAGGAGAACTCGTCTGACGCTTGCGCAGGCACCAAGTAGGAGAGGGGGACCAAGGCGAGCGCTACAAGTGGCAGTCTTCGGGCCCAGCCCTGTCGTGCCCGAAGGGAGTGGGTAGAAGTGGGCTCGGAACTAAGTGCGTGCTTGGCCATTCAAAAAGGCTACCTGTGCTCCAGGGGGTGGGCAATAAAACGGCATTTGGCGTTTGAACGGGGATATTCTCGACAAGAGAACTACGAAAAGACCAACAGAGATTCCAATGACTGGGCTTCGTTGCAACGATCGATGAAAAACAGCGATAGAATTCTGATAGAGATCGACATCGTTGCAACTGGTGGATATGGTCAGGGCACAACGTGATAGAGCGCCGTAAAATGCGAGGATATGGCACGATGGGGGCATTTCCGCTTGGCGATTTTGGGTTGGAAGTTTCATTGAGTGAAACTAAGGATAGAGTAATGATTCATGTCGCTGGCACAAAGCCTTGACATGAGTCCGTTGTG
>JAESTW010000224.1 GCA_016763395.1 Kofleriaceae bacterium | reverse complement strand
GACACCGGGTATCAACGGCAGGATACCTAGCGTTACCCACCCGACCCGCCGTAGTATTCCGCAATGCGGACTTATCAACCACTTATTGTGTTGCCTGCGTTTCTCGCCTTGTGCGTTGCGATGCTTGGTGATGCCAATGCGCAAGATTTCAGATACGCCGAGGAACCTACAGGGGGGCTACATTTACCCAGTGTCGGTCTAGCGGGTGAAAACGACGCAACGACGACAACAGTAAATCCCGCTGGCCTGGGGTTGTTGCGAGGCGGTCATTTTGCCTTTGCCTTGGACTTGGCGCGCGAGTCAGATGCAACGACGAGTGGTCCGGGCGGAGGCTTGTTTTACGCTTCTGCTTTTGGTGGCGGTGGTGTTGTGCCCAAGTTTGGTTGGGGAGTCGCCCTTGAGTGGCTCAGGCCGGCCCGCGCAGAGCTCTCGCCCGATCCGGGAACCCCAACACGCTTTACGCTGAGCAATTCTCTGCCATTGGGGGCAACGTCTGCACTCGGCGTATCATGGCATCACTTTTTTGACGATGGCGCCTTGGACGGTGTTGACACATTCGATCTGGGTTGGAGCTCGCGTATGGGCTCCCATTTCGCTGCTGGCCTTGTTGTCCGAGACGTAGGTGCGCCCACGGCTGCGGGAGTGGCTGTGCACCGCCGGTACGAGGGCGAACTTGTAACCCGGCCATTTGGCAGCGATCGTCTGGAAGTTGGGCTGGGAGCTCGTATTGGCGAGAATGACGCTGATTTGCTGAAGGGACATGCCATTGATACTTGGCTAAAGTGGTCATTGCGGCTCACTCGTGGAATCTATTTCCGCGGACAACTTGGCAGTGATAGTTTGCGCCGACTGGCGACGACGGGGACGGCCACTACAACCGAGTATCTCCGAGATGACAGGCTGAGCTTGGGGCTCGAGTTTTCCTTTGGCGGACTTGGGACGACCGCTTATGGCACCGTTGTCCGAAATTCTGATGGCGAAGTTCAAGCCAGCGGAGGTACCTTCGTGGCCAGGTTAAGTCAGGAAGCGATTCCTTCAGTGGTTCCGGACAGAAAACGCATTGAGCGGCTCGATTTGCGGGGCAGCCTGGGGCCACGCAAACTCACAGGGATTCTAGCCTATCTCAATAGGGTGGTTGACGATGACAAGGTTGCTGGGCTCTTTATCAACATCGACGGCGTGACTGGTGGTTGGGCGAGTTTGCATGAGCTTCGTCAGGAAATCCTACGGGTGCGCAAAGCGGGTAAGAAGGTGTTTGCATTTCTGGTTGAGGGAGATACTCGGCAGTACTACGTGGCGTCAGCCGCGGACAAAGTGTACGTGGATCCTGCTGGTGGAATACGCCTACAGGGCTTCTCTAGTACCTCTATGTATTTCGCGGGCCTCTTTAAGAAACTTGGAGTCTCGGCGCAATTTGAGCGAATCGAAGAATACAAGAGCGCGCCTGAAGCATTTACCCGAACAGGTCCGACCGAGCCTGCCTTCCGCATGCGCAACGAACTCTACGACAGCATCTACAATACTCTTGTCCGGGATATCTCGAAGTCACGAAAGATCAGTGAAAAGCGCGTTCGCACTCTGATTGATAACGGCCCCTACACCTCGGGAGAGTTGGAAAGACTGCCCGATCTTGTGGACGGAGTCGTACTCGCTGATGAGCTAGGCGCGGTCATTGCCAAAGAAATGGGGCGATACTATCCCTTTGGCAGTCCCGTGAAGACTCGTCCCGAAAGTTGGGATCGCCGTAAAATCGCAGTGATCTACTTGGTGGGAGATATCGTCGGTGGCAAGAGCCGCAACGTACCCCTTCTCGGACGAACACTGGCCGGTGGTGAGACGATAGCGAGGGCGATCGCGGAGGCAAATGCGGATGACAATATTGAGGCAATTGTTCTTCGAATCAACTCCCCTGGCGGGAGCGCATTGGCCTCAGAATTTATGGCACGCGAGGTCAAACGAGTTCGCGGCAATAAGCCCATCATTTGCTCGATGGGTGATTTGGCTGCCTCTGGCGGGTACTTCGCAGCAGCCTACTGTGACCGTATCTTTGCCGATGCGATGACGATTACCGGCTCTATTGGCATATTCAACGGCAGCTTCGACATCTCTGCGCTCTTGCAAAAGTTTGGACTGTCTTGGACGACCTACAAGCGCGGCGAGCACGCGGATTTGGGCAGCATGTACAGGCCCATGAGCGTTTCGGAGCGTACGTTTATGAAACAAAAACTACACTACTACTATGGCCGATTTATCTCCGCAGTCGCCGAGGGAAGAGGCATGACTACAGAAGAAGTGAACGAGGTCGGACGTGGGCATGTGTGGACTGGTGAGCAAGGACTTGGCATCAACTTGGTTGATGAACTTGGTGGGCTCATTGACGCCATTGATTATGCCAAGGATAAACTAGGATTCAGAAAAGGTGAAAAGGTCGCCTTGGTTCCGTATCCCAAACTCTCCCAGAGCTTGTTGAGCAAAGTGTTGGCGGGCCCTCTTGGCAGTGCGGCTGGCTCAGCAAACAACTCGGACATGGCGATGGCAAAACACGCCATGCAGCTATTGGGGATGTTGCCGGGAACGATGGGACAAACCCTCTTGCAGGCAATCCCTGGGAGCATCTGGACTGAACCTGGAGTTCCTCAGGCTCGGCTGCCCTTTTCTATCTTGTGGGAGTAGCTCGTTCGAACTAC
This sequence comes from Kofleriaceae bacterium, assembly GCA_016763395.1. Taxonomy (GTDB): domain Bacteria; phylum Myxococcota_A; class Polyangia; order Haliangiales; family Haliangiaceae; genus NORP324. The sequence goes on along the minus strand of JAESTW010000224.1, from coordinate 2,209 downwards.
TGAATCGCGGGCCGGACAAGCTTGCTCTCAAATCCCTCTTCCCACGCTTTCCCAGCGGCAGCACGAAGCTGCTCATGGGAGAGTGCGAGTACTTGGACAAAGGCCTCGGCTATCGCCAGCCTATCTATCGTTCTGTTGACAACAAAGTCGCGGTGCTCGATTTCTACCGTTGAACACAGCGATTCGATAACCGCCACTGCCGCTTGCATGTAGACCGAACTGCGCGACTTATGGTTGAAGGCGTTCTTGGACAATAGAACCAACACCACAAAGGGAAGATCCGAATTGGCAATTTGAGCCATGTACGCGGAGTACTCTGTCACCACACGGCGCGAATACGAGCTGAGTGCTTCGCCGTCTTCTACCGGGCGCAATGCCCTGGACAATACCTCCGGGATTCGCTCTTTGCGCTTGTAGTCCAGGCGATGTTGTAGCTCGTGAAACTCTACGCTGGTGACAAAAGCACTGCGAACCTTTTTGTAAACCGCAGCCATGTCTTCAGAGCCCAGCGACTCATCGATATCGTTGAGTTTACGTAAAATCGGTTTTCCGACGATGTGCTCGAGGCGCCTATAGCGGGCCATATCAAAACGATAGCCGGTAGGGATTGCGACATTGTATCCGCTTGCCTTGGCCCGGGTGGTCAACTGCCCGAAGAGTTTGTCGCGTTTGCTCAAGAGCCCCGCCAACTCGGAGGCATCGCTTTCACTAACGCCGGCGGTGGTGAAGTCAGCGCGAATCTTTGCGCCGCTCAGGGCTTCTAGTGAGTCTTGAATCTCGGGAAGACTCTCTCGGTACGAAGGTGACCATAGGGAAAAGTCGGAGTCCTTGGCGAGTGCGGGCAAGAGCAGTTCGTGAACTTCTTCGTTGATGAGATCGCGACGGATTACTGCCGCTGTCGCTCCTTTATGGGTACTTCCGAGCATGTTTGTTTTGTAGTTGATGCTGTCTAAGCGGCGCAGCCAATAGACGCTCTCGACAGCATCGGGAGCGATACGAAATACCCGCACTTTCTCCACGAAGTGAGAGTAGAGCAGTGGAGATGCTCCAAGCTTGTGGGTCAATACATCGCTGTCTATGTAGTAGGACAATCCCTGTTTGACAAATGCAGCGTTGAGTTCATCGACATCACCGGACACACCTTCGCCATCGAGCAAGGTGGCATGACACGCTTCCGTTAGGTGTATCATTGCTTGGTAGACCTCAGCACCAACAAGTGATTTATTGGCAGGGGCGAGGAACACGGCTTCGGCGAGTTGTAGTGCCTCTTTGGTTTTTTCTGAGGGCTTTCGAGAATGGCGATCGAGAGCGATGACGAAGCCAGGAAGAGTTTTGCCAAAGAGCTCTTTGCCTTCTTCGCCGAGGGACATCGGACGTCCGCCCTGCAGATAGGCGTCCGGTCTTTCTACAACTCGTTCCATCTCGTCCGGTGAAAAGGGCGCCGGCTTGGTCAACTGAGCGTACACGAGGTAACCAATGACGGAACTCAACAGGGCTGTGAGCAAGGTGGTCGCCCACCAAAAGGGGGCTTTGACCGGTCCCTTCGTTGGCGATACTGCAAGCTCCTTTGCCATGCCAAGTAAAATGGAGCGACCGTTGGAATCCTCGGGATCGGTTTGCAGGTAGCTGAGTAACTCAGACTGAAAGCGTCGATTGGCTATTCCCCGCAGGAGTGGATCGACTCGTCGCAAATGCGCTTGTGCATCTTGATCGTCTCCCTCGCCATCTAACTCCTGTGCTATTGCCCATTTGACGTATCCTCTCGACATTCTGAATATGTACCGATTTTCGCGTGCCGGTGCAAGCGAGAGATGTATGTCCGAATACGTTTACGGCTAATACAGGGGCAAGTGGGTACTTCTCACCTGCTTGTGGCAACAATTTTCCGCCAAACGGTGTTAAGGGCGCAAGTTAGCGAAACCCCTTCTCAATCCCGGACAATAGGTTTTCTACGTCCTGGTGGCTGATACCGCGGGTGATGAAAACAAGTTCAGTTTTGCGTGTGCTAGTGGGCCAGCGCTTGAGTGTTGTCGGCGGGTGCATCTGCCCTTGAACGCCGTGGATTACCGTTGGCCTTGCCGGGCTGTCTCGAAGATACACGAGCCCCTTGATGCGCAAGAGGTCCGGGCCCCGGTATCCCTGCAAGCTGCGTAGAAACTGGTCCAAAATCGAAAAGGGGATAGGTTCATCTCGGCGGATCACAAAGGAG
>JAESTW010000223.1 GCA_016763395.1 Kofleriaceae bacterium | reverse complement strand
GCCAACTCCTGAGAGTCCAGCTTGAACTGGGGAAGTAGCATCATAACGCCTAGGGCTGTGGGCCACGCCAGTAGGACGACGAGCAAGTAGAGGGATACATCGCTGGGCATATCCATATTTTTCAGTAGGAAAAACACAACGATGCTCTGCACAATGCCAACAAGTATGTATCGCTTAAGCCCGAACAAATGCCCCTTTGGGGAACCATAGAGAAGATTGGTTCCCGCACTTCGGTGAAAGGATGAACGCAACGCACATGCGATGCCGAGTAAGAACAGTGTCATGCGTGGAGAGCCAGGCGCCGCTGGCATGAGCATGGGGATGACTGCTATCAGCGCACCATATGCCAGAAGTACGGAGCCACCGAGTTGCATAATTAGACCGAGGCCAGTAAGGCCTCTGTCGGCTGGAATGTTGGGCGCTAGTAGATGGGCGACGTTTGGTTCTTGCTCGGTCATAATCGTATTTCTATTTCTTTAGGTGGGTTGTTCTTTGTATCACACCACCTCCTAGAGCCCACCACGTTGAAAATGTCGCGTCCCCGTCAGAAATGACGTCAAGTTTTGCCAAGCTTGGATTCAAACCCAGTCAACCCTAATTGTTTTAGGGGGTTATCGGGTGGGTCAGTTTGGCCCCCAATTCGCATTAAGGAATTGTCGGAGGACATAACAACAATGCAAAACGCAGCACTCAATCAGATCGACACCCGCAACGAACTCATTACCGTACATCTCAGTATGGCACTCAAGATGGCTCGCAAAATGGCCAGAACACTGCCCAATTCCGTTTCTAGAGATGACGTGGAAAGCGCCGCAATGCTCGGCTTGACCGAAGCCGCTTCCCGCTACGATACAACTCGCGAGGAGCCCTTCATGGCATTTGCCGCCAAGAGGGTACGAGGAGCGATTCTAGATCATCTGCGCAAAAACGACATTCTGAGTCGCCGCGCTCGGCAAGGAGCCCGGCGAGTGGCAGAGGCGTCACGCGAGCTTGAAGCGAAACTCGGACGGTCAGCCACTGACGGCGAAATTGCGCAGTCGATGGGCATGACTGAAATGAAGTTTAACCAAACCTACGCGAGTGTTCGCGAGGCATCGGTAATTCACCTAGACGACTTGCGAGTCGAGTTGGCCAATAGCAATCACACCGGTCGTGAAATTGGCGAGAAGCAAAGGCGCAAGGCTGCACTAATGAAGGCGCTGGAGATTCTCGATGAGCGCGAGCAAATGGTGCTCTCGTGCTATTACCGAGAAGGACTCACACTGCGCGAGATTGGCACAATTCTGGGAGTAACGGAGTCTCGAGTATGCCAACTGCATACCCAAGCACTTCAGCTACTTCGTGCGAGATTGTCTTAATCACAAGCTAGAGTTCAGTAGTTCTGAACTAGCGCTCGATCGGTGTTCTCATAAACACCAGTTCTTCTGCGGTACATGGATGTAGAGGAATCGTTCTCAAAAAGTCGGCTTTGGTAGCGCCCATGCCTATGGCAATGGCAACCGTTTGCACAACATCAGCTGCCCCTTTGCCAACCATGTGGAAGCCCAACACCTTGTCGTTCGTGGCATCCACGAGTAGTTTCATCATCACTTCTTCGTCGCGCCCGCTCATCGAGTGAAAGAGCGGTTTGAAGGTCGACAAATATACGTGCAAGTTTGCATGAGACTCCTTTGCTTGCGCTTCGGTGAGTCCGACCGTAGCAGCTTCGGGCTGGGTAAAGATTGCAGTGGGAACGATGGGGTGATCAAAGCAAACCTTGTTGCCCGACTTGCCAAAGAGATTGTCAGCGACTGCCTGTCCTTCGCGAATGGCGATCGGAGTAAGTTGTAATCTGTCGGTACAATCGCCCACCGCATAAATTGAGTCGACATCCGTCTTGCCGAAACTGTCGATACAGACTTCGCCCCGCTTGCCGAGCGTAACTCCGGCTTCTGCGAGTCCGAGGTTTTCTGTGTTGGGGCGGCGTCCAGTAGCCCACATGATTAAGTCGGTATTGTGTTTGCCACCGTTTCGGCAGGTGAAATCAAAACTGCCATCCGAATTCTTCGTAATCTCGGCAATTTCGGTTTCAAAAATTAACTTCACTCCGTTTTTGCGGATGTTCTCGGTCACTTGATGTCGGATGTCGTCATCAAATCCTCGCAACGCTTCTTTGCGGTGGTGCACAAGGCTTACTTCGACACCCAAACCCTGGAAGATGCTGGAGAATTCAAGGCCGATATAGCCCGCGCCGACGATCGTGATGCGTTTGGGTAGCGATTCTAAGTGAAAGGCTTCGTTGGAGGTGATGCCCAATTCTGCTCCTGGGATATCCGGGCGCACCGGACGGCCCCCGGTTGCTATCAAGATGTGCTTGGCTTGATAGACTTCGCCATTAACGACAACCTCGTTGGCTGAGCGAAGCGTCGCCCGTCCGTCCAAGATTTCCACGCCGGCTTTTTTCAACATGTTTATGTAAATTCCGTTGAGCCTATCGATTCGTTCGTCCTTATTGGTGAGCAGGGTTTGCCAATCAAAGCTGCCCCTGATGTCCCAGCCGTAGCGCTTTGCATCTTCCATGGCGTGACTGAATTCAGAAGCGTAGACAAAGAACTTCTTTGGGATGCAGCCGCGAATTACACAGGTTCCGCCGTATCGACTCTCTTCTGCAACGGCAACGCTTGCCCCATGTTGCGCTGCGATTCGAGCTGCGCGAACTCCGCCAGAACCGCCACCAATAACAAAGAAATCTACAGATTTGGACATGGCCGCACTCTACCGAGCAGCGGGCCATCTGGCCAATTACAGAACTGCACGAAAGCCAATACTAAATTACGTGCAACTTTCGAGAGCGTTCAGTGTCGATAGAGCGATGAGCGCAAACCCACTTCAATGGAATTGGCCAACGGCAATTATTGCGCCTATTGCCGCGAAACGCTATCGCCCCTACCTACTGGCGTTGGTCCTGGGTGGGGGCGCAACCGTTATCATGGCGTTACTTTTATCAAGCGCAGGACGCTCGTTGCGGACTCAGCCGGACTACAGCAGCAATCGATTTTGCGATGGCGCTTGCATATGCGATGGCGGAGTTGCGGACGCCGAACTTATGCAGCGTGTATGTCCCCAGGGGTGGGAGCCTGTGTATCGTTCTGCCAAGCGAAAGGCTAGGCAAGCACGTCGCAAAGCGAGACAACTTCGGCGAGAACGCAAGCGGGCTGAGCAAGCACTGATACCCAGCGTTTGAGCACGATTTGAGGTACGATTGGCGGGTGAGACAGCCCACCTGCTTTCCTTTTTTGCTCCTCGTATTTCTCGGTGCTCTATTCTCGTGTCAGGCAGATGACCCGAAGTTTACACCGGGTGACGTGATAGATGCTCGCGAGCAGGTGCCGAGAATTGATGCCGGTAACTCTGAGTGTCCAGGTTGCGTTGAGGCGTCGGGAACCTGCCGCAACGGAAACGCTGAGAAAGCGTGTGGCGGCGGCGGCGCGGTGTGCCAATCGTGCGATCCGGAAGACACTTGTGAAGAGCAGGTATGCACACCACCACCAACTTGTAGCGCTGAGAATTGTTCGGGGTGTTGCAATAGTCAGGGGGAGTGTGTAGCGGGCACCACGAGTCCGGCAGCGTGTGGCACTGGTGGCAATGAATGTACCCAGTGCTCGTCTGGGGTTTGCGAAGCAGGAGCGTGCAGGCAACTGTGTAACAGTACGACCTGCACGGGTTGCTGTACTGGAGCGACAATTGATACTTGTGTGCCCTTCGAAGAAGGTGGTGGGCAATCGGACACAGTATGTGGCAAGGGCGGCAATAGCTGTAGCACTTGCCCAGGAAGTACGACTTGCACAGTAGGCATCTGTATTGACACGTCCTGCGGCGCAAACTGCGCGAATGGCTGTTGTGACGGCGCTTCCTGCGAAACCGGCAATACCAATGCACTCTGCGGCAGTTCCGCCAATGCCTGTGTGTCCTGTGGAGCTGGATTGTCTTGCAGTAGTGCCGGCGTGTGTGAGACCGACCTAACTACTCTTTGGGATTTTGTAATCCTGAGTGCGGATGTGCCCTCAACGGACGCGATGGGAGATGCTTGGGATTTCAATGGAGGGGCACCGGATGTCTACATAACTGTCGACATTGGTGACTCGCCAGGCTTTTCTGGTTCCAGCGGGGCAGTCAACAATGAGTACTTACCAGTCTACTCCGCTCCCAACGGACAAGTGGTTGTGCCCAATGTTCCCGCCGAGATCCTTCTGCAGAAAATCAAGTTTACGATCTATGATGAAGATATCTTCGACGATGACTTGATGTCCGAGATTATCGAGGAATCGCCGACCAGCTTTATGTTTGGCGGCAGCGTGTTGCTCAGGAGTGTGGGCTCGGACGAAAATCTCTACACGGTGCGTTTTAAATTGGTACCGAGGTAAGTCCAAGACGTGCTGGAAAAATTTGATGGCACCGATCGCTACACCATCCTCTCTCGATTGGGAGCTGGCGGCATGGGTGTGGTCTATGAAGCGATTGATACCACCAACGATTGCCGGCTCGCGCTCAAAACACTCTCCCTAAACGATGCCACTTCAATCTACCGGTTCAAAGAAGAATTCCGAGGGCTGGCTGATGTTGTGCACCCCAATCTAGTTGCTCTCCACGAACTCGAAGTCGCGGGCAAACAATGGTTTTTCACCATGGAGCTTGTCAATGGTACCGAGCTTCTTCTGTATCTGCGCAGTGAGAATCCGATTCTGTCAAATGCATCAACAGAGTTACTCGTAGAGGGCATTGAAGACAGCGGTAGAGATGTATACCGCGAGGATGCGTCCTTAGGGCCCGAGGATCCGAGTCCGCCCTCGAACTTTTCGCTGGTTCGCACCGTGATGGCACAGCTGGCAGAGGGAGTACATGCGCTGCACAATGCCGGCAAACTGCACCGAGACATTAAGCCGGGCAATGTGATGGTCAGCGTCGAGGGACGTGTGGTCTTGTTGGATTTTGGCTTGGCCACAGACTATTTTCACCGTGACCTATTGGCCAACCAAATTGTTGTCGGCACCG
>JAESTW010000222.1 GCA_016763395.1 Kofleriaceae bacterium | reverse complement strand
GCTCTGCGGTGATCCTGTCCGCACCATAAACAAACTGCAGCTGTCCGGCTACCGAGGACTTGGGACTTCCCGACCAATTGGGCAGAGCGTGTTCCAGCGCTTCGTAGAATTCCATCGCATCATTCTCGGTATCCCAGCTCGAGAGAATAACGCCAACCGTGCCTTGTGGGGTGCTGCCTTTATGCGAGATTGGAGCATACACTGCCATTCGGTCTCCGCCCCATCCTGCTGCTGCGACGCTCGCTTTCATTTGTGAAACGCCGTGGGCCCGCAGGAATAGCTCGAGACCTTGCTCACCGTGTACGGTTGAGACTATTTCTTTAAACCCTCGAAGAGTCGCCTTGGGCACAGCCGCGGTAACTCGGTGTGGTTGCTCGTAGCTTGTGTATTTGTCCGGGTGAATGATTTGCTCCGTGGACAATGGCGGTTTTTTGTATATCGCGTCGATCTTGCTCCATGGATGGTGTTTGCGAAAGTGAGCTACGAAGTTGAGACCCGCGGTATAGGGAAAGAGCAAGCCCTCTCGAATCACAAAGGGAATTCCGGGCATGGCACCGCTGCCCATCGTCATACTTTTTCCGATGACCGCCATGATCATCGCGTTGCCCCATGGAGGCGGCTGGTTAACTGAGGCGAGTTGGTACTCAAGCATGAGAGCGATGGCATCTCCTTCGATGAGTGCTTGCCGAGCGCTGAGTGCATCTCCTTCACGTCGGTCAAGATCCATAAAGGTCTCAAGATCGAAGTGTTGATCTTGTAGCGCATGGTCTATCTCGTGGGCCATGACCATGTCCGAACCGCTTTGCATCCAGCTCGCGATGTAGAGCTTCTTTTCTCGGTGATCGTAGAAACCGGCAATTTGATCGGTGAGCAAATTCACCATCATCGTTCGATAGTTTGTGGCGTTGGGAAGGAGTCCGAATCGTTTCAGCCCAAGCGCCTCAGCATCCAATTCAGCAGGCGTGTATTCCTGCTTCATGATTTTGAGAATCCTTGCTTTGATTTCTGCCTTGTTCATGACACCCCGGAGAATGGGGCGCAGTAAGGGCAGTGCACGTAACGCTGCTACTTTGGTTGCAATCGCCGAAGCCTGGCTCAGCAATTTATGTGGTGGGGCTTTTACCTGAGCTTGGACTTGGGCCGGGGTAGCAAGTGAGTTACTACCAATGAAAACTGCGATCGTGAATAGTAGAGAAGAAGTACCAGGTCTCATGAGCTTAAGTGTAGTACTGCATCGGTGCAGCGCCACAGCTAAAGGAAGCAACGAGTTAGGTATGCTCTCCCCAATCGCTGCTGAGCAAATTATCGCAGGTGAAGGGGGTCGGGGAATCGCCTACCCCCTCGTTTACTTGTCCTGCCTCTTACTTTACATTCTCAGGATGTCTACTGGCGTTCGATTCTTCGGGCTACTCATCATCACTTGCATGCTTGTCTTTACAGGATCGGCGACGGCCCACGCTGAGAAGCAGATTACAACACCGCCACCCATCAGTGGTCGTCAACTATCGGAGCCAGGATCCATCACCGCCGCCGACGTGATGGCGCGTCTACTTCTTACTCACCAAACCCTTGACCAGATTCGGGTTCACATGGGCAAGCCGGCGCCTCCGCAACCTTTGATTGAGGTAAGTGATGTCGAAAACGTTGAGGTGTACTTTGCGGCGCTAAACCTGCACCGCCGTGGTTTGCGATTTGGATTCGAACGGCTTCGGACAAGGCAGGCGTGGGATGCCAAGCCGTCCGTCGCACCAAATCAAGCTGACGCATTCCTAGTCATTGATGGCATACTCAGTGTTGCGCTCCACGTTAAAGAGGCACTTGGGATTGAAGCGGCGATACGGGAGCACCCACAGGCTGAAACCATTACGGGCGCAGATGTTTTTAACCAAATCCTCACCACAGGAGCACTGCTCAATCAGTTACTCGAGAAGCGTACCGGCCCCGATGACAACTTCGGGATTCTTACGTTCTCACTAATCCAGGCGCTGAAGCTACATTCACATTTCTCACGAAAGCTAATGCCTGAGGAAGGAGCGCTTGAGAAGAATAAGACCCCAGAAGATGTGCTCATTGAATTGAAGACAACCTTTGAGGAGCTTCGGAAGCTGGGTGCCCTGGTCAATGTGTCGATGCTAACGATCAGGCGAACAGGGCGTGTGCGCACAGCAACACCCGACGATGTATCAGAGATTCTCGTACTAGTGGCCGCCGAGCTTGGAAGAATTTTGATCGCGACCAAAATAAATCATACTATCGATGGAGCCTGGGTTGGGGCTAGTCAATTTCCCTCCCATAACGTTCGCAGAGTGAAGATGCTGCGCCAGATTCTCTCCGAGACGGCCGACGCAGCGAAGCGATTGCAATGAGTCGTACTCGCTCAAACTCAAGTAACCGTAGATCCCTTGGACCACGGCGAGCTGGGCGTGTCCTGCCTCTAATTGGCATGGTCGCATCACTTCTCACCGTCGGCTTCACGCTTTGGATTCAAGCGGCAATGCAGCATCAATCCGAGGTTGCGGGCCCTCTCCTTAGGCAGAGCCAAATGCTAGAAAGTGCCCTTGGACACTCGTTTGCTGCACTTCAAGAATGGATTGCGTTCGGTGAACCAGCCACAAAAATACATCGAGCTCGGTTATGGCGAGACGAAATCGCTCCGCGGCTCGAAAGACTGGAAAGCGCTGCAACAAGTGGCGACGACGAACGCGCTGTCTACGATCTTCGAACGGAGCTGCAGACCATCAAGATCCTCCAGTGGCAGATTGAAGATGCAGCGCGAAGCATTGGCAACGTTGAGGCGCGTTTTCTCTATGAAGACGAGGTTGTCACACTTCGGACTCGAGCGGTTCGCTACTTAGCGCAGCCTCCCGCCAAAGGCTCACGCGCCGATCAGGCTGACGCTCATCTCCTTCGCTCAAGACTGCGAGGCATGGTGCTGCAAACTGACGCGGCTCTCTTTCGCCTGCTTGAGAACTACACATCCGGCCACGCTCAAAAGCTAAAGCAGTTGACTGAACTAACTCGTGGACTGGCGCGACAACTTAGCGCGATAAAGCTTGAGGATGGTCTTCACAGTGTGTTTGCGGCTGAAGTGCTCGCATTTGTCGAACGCTCCGAAGATGTCTTAGAGGTTCGTGGGCAGAAGAATTGGAACAAGACCAACTCACTCTTTCGTACCGAGCTGCAACCTGCAGAAGAACGTGCAGCGGCGCTCCTTGCCTCAATCGTAGAGCGCCAAGAACGAAGACTCATCAAAGAGACCCGGGGATTGTTTCGGTGGAGCTTCGTAATTTTGGCACTGGCACTCCTTGTGGGAGTTCTCTCTGGTGCATCGATCTATTACGCCTACCAGCTCGAAGACCGCGCTGATAGGGCCTTGGCTAGCGCGAAGAGTCTTGGGCAATACGCGCTTGGTGACCGGATTGGTTCCGGGGGCATGGGGCAAGTGTTTCGCGCCCAGCATGCACTCTTGCGACGCCCCGCTGCCATTAAAGTGATGGGCGGGACACATGCGCTGGATCCCGAGTCTCAGGCACGTTTCCTGAAGGAGGTGCAACTTACGAGCACGCTGAGTCACCCCAACACGATCGCCATCTATGACTATGGCCGAAGCGCGAAAGGGCTACTCTACTACGCGATGGAATTGCTCGACGGAGTAAGTCTCGACGCCCTCGTGCGTTCGACAGGACCTGTACCCCCTGCCAGGGTGGCCTACATACTCGGTCAAATTTGCGGCTCTCTGTCCGAAGCCCATGGCCTTGGACTCCTCCATCGCGACATCAAGCCTTCCAACATCATGCTCGTTGTCAAAGGTGGTGTGCCGGATGTGGTGAAAGTTCTCGACTTTGGGCTGGTTTCTGAAATCGCGAAATTGTCACAGAGTACAACGGCGGGCCTGGTTGGTACACCCGCGTACTTGGCACCAGAACTCGTTGTAGCGGAATCGAACGCGAGCGTGCGCAGCGATATCTATGCGATTGGTGCCATCGGCTACTTCTTGCTGACCGGCACAGAGATGTTTGAGTTCGATAATGTAGAAGAGGTACTGCGCGCCCAAGTGGAAGACGAGTGCGAGCGGCCATCGATTCGTCTTGGCGCTGCGCTTCCCGTTGACCTCGAAGCTATCGTCATGGGGTGTCTCGCAAAGGAACCAGGCCAGCGGCCCGCCAGCACAAATGACTTGGAGCGGCTCTTCGAGTCGGCTGACCTTGATGCATGGTCGCGAACAGAAGCCCATGCATGGTGGACACAATATGGTGAGTCCGTTCGCGCGCTATCTCGTGACACCGCTGACTCCTCATCGTCTGGCGTAGGGGGTAACTTCGACATCGGCTCTAGGAATTTGGTGTGAAATACACCGTATTCCTAGCATATGTGGCGGGCCCCCATGTAGCGGGCTCTCTGAGCCCAAACAACGAGTAGACTGTGTTTTATACGAAAAACACCAGTCTCCTGCGCTGGTACCCTCATGTCGCGTCCACTAAATATCCGGGCTGCCACTACGCTCTCCGTTGGTGTCGCGGTTGTCATGATTGCCCAGCAAGTTGCGGGAAAGGCCGTCCGGGACGCCTTTTTCTTGAGCGTCTACCAAGCGGAAGTGCTCGCACGGGTGATGACCGTTTCGTCGCTCTTGTCGGTTCTAGCAGTCCTCAGTGTGACTCGTTTGTATAAGCGCTTCTCACCCGCTCGGCTCGTTCCTTTACTGTTTATTCTAAGTGCGTCACTGTTTGCGGCGGAGTTGGTGCTAGTGAGTGCGGGCGCAGAAAAGCTGTCCGCACTTTTGCTCTATGTTCACACAGCAAGCTTTGGAGCCGTGGCCATCTCAGGCTTCTGGGCAGTGATGAACGAGCGCTACGACCCTCACACTGCAAAGCAAGTCATTGGGCGAGTCGCCGGTGGAGCTACCTTGGGCGGGCTGTTGGGAGGTGTTGCGGCTTGGCAAGGCGCTGCCCTGCTGTCCATCGATATCATGCTTGCGATCTTGTTCTGCGTGAACTTGTTGTGTGCTGCCGCGATTTGGTGGCTCGTTCGCGGAACCCATGTCACGGTCGCTCGGACAAAGGAATCGGAGGTCGCCGCTTGGCGAATCTTCGAGGAAACTCCTTACTTAAGGCAAGTCGCACTATTGGTTATCCTCATTGCTTTTGGCACAGCCGGTATTGACTACGTATTCAAAGCGTCAGCCGCAAGCACCTATAGCAGCAGTGAAGAACTCGTATCGTTCTTTGCAAAGTTCTATTTGGGAATAGGAATCGCAGCATTTGTACTCCAAGCAACCTTTGCAAAATGGTTTGTTGAAAAGGCGGGTGTCGCAGCAGCGGTTGGAACACTGCCCTTAACGTTGATCGTGGTAGCGCCGCTCGCTCTAATCGAGCCTTCAATTCTTGTGTTTGCCCTCTATCGCGGAAGCGCCTCAACAGTTGAGAGTTCTTCGTATCGCTCGGGTTACGAACTTCTCTACACGCCGCTCGCTCCCCAGACCAAACGGCCGGCAAAAGCACTCATCGACGTAGGTGCAGATAAGTTCGGTGCGGCCTTAGGTAGCGCCTTTGCGGTATTTCTTGTTGGTCTTGCGCCGAACGCGACATCATTTGTGCTTGTCGGAACTGCGATGATATGCGGGACCTTCGCCTATGTCATTCGCAAGCGTCTAGCACGTGGTTACATAAATGCCTTGGCGGACGGCTTGTCATCGGGCTCGATTGGTGTTGACGATCTATCCGGCCTTGACCCGACAAGCCGCAACGATGCCCTCGCGACCTCAGCTGTTGATCGGGAAAATGTCTTAGTCCGACTTGGGCAGAGAGCTCGCAAGCAAGAGCCCGCAGCGGCTGCGAGTTGCGATGATCATGGGATTCCGAGCGCAGAAGCGGCCGAGAGATTTCTCAGGGGCATCCGTGCCTTTGAAACTCCGACGCCAGAAGAGCTTCGCAGTGCATTGCGCCTCGTCAACCCAGTGCCAAAGGCTTGGATAAGCGCGATGATTCCCCTCGTTTGCAACGCGGAGGTTGGGGCAATTGTCCGGACCGTATTGCGCCGCTCCGCCGCTGCGCACTCTGGCGCTCTGATGGATGCACTGAGAGACCCTTTGCTGCCGGTCGAGACGCGTGTTGAGGTTGCGGGAATCTTGGGCCATGCGCGTACCCGTCGCTGCGCCTTTGAGTTGCTTGCTGCACTTGAAATCAACTCGCTCGCTCTTCGTATGGCCATCGTGCATTCGCTAGTAGAAGTATCCATAAGCCTTGCGGAGCCCCTTCCCAAGGAGCTTGTTTTCGCGGCGATCAAAACCGAGTTGGAGCGGCTGCACAAACGCCATTCAATTATGGAGTTACAGGACTTCACTGCCAACGATCCCGAGACAGCGCACGCGGCTCAGCATCTCGCCTGCTGTCTGCTCCTTCTATCGACAACACCAAAGGCGACAGCGGTCGCAAACGCCGTTGTAGCGATTGGTGAAGATAGTGCGCAGCAACGAGGAACCGGACGCGAATATATCGACAACGTTATCCCGGAGTCATTTAGGGCACTCTTGGCACCTTTGATCGGCAATCGCGACGTTGCTATGGCGGCCGCTGGATTTTACTCTCTCGAGCAACGACCGAGCATTGTGCAGAAGCCAACACTTGAGGACTTACGTGGACGTCTTGGGAATGCGATCTCGACAGTAGATGTGCGATAGATTCGCCTGACCAAAGCGCCTCGAACCCAGAATCTGTTCAGGTATTTTCCCAGCGAGGCTGGGAAGGACCGTTGTTACCTCGTTTACGCCTCTGGTTGTGCTTGCTGTGCTTGCGCTGCTTCGAAGCTTGTGAGTGCTGGGCCGAGGTTTTTGACCAGCTTTGCCTGCGTTCGTTTTACCGAGCGGCTGGCTTTTACGGAGCTGCCGCGTTGAATGGAGCGTGCTTCTGCCAATAGGGATACTGCTTGAGTTACGTCACCCGAGCGATACGCTTTTTGCGCCATCTTGGTGTATGCAGGAACGGCTTTGGTCAATGCGGCGTCGACAATTTTTTGGGCCTTTTTCTCAGAGAACTTGATGTTGGCTTCGGCAGAGATGGACGCAGCCATGTTGAGAACGCTGTAGGTGAGCTCTGGTTGTCCGGACTTGGAGAAAGTCACAGCGAGCTTGAAGCTGTCTTTGACCATGGTTTTAGCGAGTTTTGTGGCAGCTTTGGTGCCTGGTTTAATGCCTGTGGCGAAGAGGAATGTTTGTCCGGCAGCTTCCACTTGACCGTTTTTGAGAGACTTGCGAGCAGCGCTTTTGAGGTTTCTGAAGACTTTGTTAGTTACTCGTGCTTTTTTCCAGCGAGCGAAGAAACCGAGTTTTCCGGATGCTTGGAGAGTGTTGAGAGCGGCAAGTGCGTCCGCAGTGCCCTCTAGATTGCCATTTTTAGATCGGCTCTTGGCCTGGCTAAAAGCGGCGTTCTTAACGGCTCTATTGGCTCGCCAGTTGGAGAAACGCTCGCGGATTGAAAGTTTGAGGCCGCCTTTGGTGAACTGTCCCTTGCCGTTTCTGACACCAGTTTTGGTGGACAGATTGGCTGCGCTAGCAAGCTGACCGTTTGCGATCGCCGACTTGGCATTGGTGTTCTTGGCCCGGACAGATTCCCGAAGTACCAAGCCCTTTTTGACTCGCGCAAACCCGGATACCTTCTTGGCTTTTGCCGGGCGAATTTTGCTGTTTTTCTTCCTCTGAAGTGCTTTTTTGACAGCGCGCGTCATCCTGACAGCTCTGCCTGGCTTTGCGGCTTTGGTAGCTTTTACAGCTTTACCCGGCCTTTGGGCGTGAACTGATTGTGGTGCTTGCCACGCTAGGAAGCTAAACGCGAAGAACGCCAGGGTGGCGAGCAAGAAAGGTTTTCGAAGGGAGAGAGACATAACAGTTCCTAATCTATAGCAAAATATGATCCAGAGTTTTCATCGGTTGAGAGTCGACTCTGCTTAGTAATTTTAACATCTTGTGAGCCGACTGGCGACTCGTCTAGCCGGGCCAAATGACCTAGGTGCCGGTTGCGAAACACCAGCTTCAGTCGTTTGCGAAGCCAAACGCTTAAGAATTTGGGTGTTGAACTTGTTTAACACCCAGATTCCTAAATCCCGATCATCGACTCGGTCCACTTCCAGGTGGTCTTGCTGTAGCGATTGCCTGTAAGCGCATCGAGGGTCGAGGTAATTTCATCGAGGCGTACCAACTCAAAAAAGAGTTCCTCGGGATCTGTCGGAGGCGAGAGAATGATTCCCGCGAGAAGTCGTCGCCTACTGTAGTAGAGCGTGGAGACTTCCCGGACAAGAGTTTCTCCCAGGCTGTTGAGCGACTTCACATCGAGGGCTTCAGCGTTGAAGAGCAAGCGGTCGAGGACCCATTTTCCACCAACATGAAAGGTCATGTGGCTGTTAGTTCCCGCTGTGCGCTCTTTCAGGTTGTCGGGATTGGTGCCATTGAGGTTGAGTTCTGGGTAGAGCCCATCGCGCATGTTGCGAAAGTCTTTGCCCTGGTGGTTGGTGAAGTTTAGGGAAACTTCGGGGATGAGCCCCTTCAGCCTAGCCTTGGTGGCCATGCCATTGATTCGCGAGGTTCCCAGCTTGTAGTAGCGCAACGCCCAATTCTGGGTGTCCTTGATCGAAGGTTCACCTTTGAGGATTTTCATCAAGCGCTTCATCGACGAGCGCTTCATTTTTAATGTCTTTGGGGACGGTGCGGCTTCTTCCTGGGCCTGAGCTGGCGCGGACGAATGTATCGCGTGTCCGGTGAACATAGCTCCACTGAGCAGGAGGGTTATGGGTAGTTTGGCTATCATTTTTTTGGCTCCAGGGTTTGTTCTTTGACTACTTCTTTCCCACTTACAAATTCGAGGTAGGAAGCATGTTCTTCGAGGCGCATTCGCCACAATAAAGCTGTTTTGGCATCGGTAGGAGGGTTCTTCAATCGATGGGCAAGCATGGTGGCTTCGCGGTAGTGGTTGCGAACTTCCATGAGCATTCGATCTCGGTTCGCGGACAAGGTGCTCTCGATAAAGAGATTGGGATTGCTTACGTTTTGATCGCCAAAGACGAGCGAGGACAAATCCCACTCTGCAAAAATCGTGAACTCAATGTTGGAGTCGACATCTGCGCTGGCGAAGCGGAAGTCTAAGGGAAGGGTATAGTCAATAGTGCGAGAACCGACATCTCCTGAAACTGCTCTAAAATCCATGGTCACATGAGGAAGTAGTTTGGAGTACCACCTTGGGTGGATTCGTGTGTCGTTTGGCGTTCCGAGTCCGAGATTGTCCAACATGGCCTGTTGGACGGCAGAACCGGACAGAGTCATCACCGGAATGGTCTTGGCTTTAACCCGTTCTTCTGGAATGCCAATACGAAAGACCGCATGGTTGGAAAGCAAAAACGCTAGTCCGGGGCTGCCATCGATTCGCAAGAAAGGATCCGTTGCGCCGGTTCGCTGAAGTATCCGCTTATCTCCAGTCGTAAGGTCGATATGAAGCAACTTGTCTGTGAGTAAGACAAGGACCTCGCCGTTGGTCCACGGCACGACTCCGATGACAGACTCGCCATCGAGTACCTTGTTGTTTCCATCGGCTCCGACCAAGGTAAGGCCGTCTGTGGCCGCGATGTAAATTCCTTCGTCTGAGTTTACTACTGCGTTGATTTCTGACTCAGCGACATAGGCTAACTCAAACTTCATACCGCCATCGACAGATTGAAAGATCGTGTCCGGCCCAACGGCAAGTACAACGTCTTCATCATTTGGATCCCAGATGAAATCAAAAATGACCTCATCAGTAATTGTCTCATCTATATGGTGGATAAAGTTCATGCCTGCGTCTCTGGACATGAAAACTCCGTCAGTTGTCGCAGCTAGTACAAACTTTGGGTTCGCTGGGTGGGCGATAATCGCGAGCCCAACCATATCGAGTTTCTCGTTTGGCATGTTTCCCGGGGAGCCGAGAGTCTTTGTCCAAGAGCCGCCCTTATCATCAGACACCAAGATACCGGCAGAGGATGCGATCATCATTCGGCCACCTGGTTGCGGGAGAAAGACAGCGCCAATGTCGAGGTGTGGTTCGGTAATCGACATCCAGTAGTGCCACTGGGCGACACCCTTACCGGTCATTAGAGTTCTTAGAAAGAGGCGAACCGGACGCTGCGTAACATGGGAAGGGTCGAGCTGCGCTCCTTCGCTGTCTTCTTCGCCACCTCCAAGGCTGGAGCGTGCACCGCTGCGAATTGCCATGGCATCATAGCGCCTGTGGCTGAGTACGCGGGTTTCGGAGACCCGCATTGCGCCATCACTACTCCAAGCAACTCGTCCATCCATCGTTCCAATAGCAACACGGGCCGGGTTTGTCCGGTCTACGTAGAGACTGGCATAGGGCCCCATAGGAAAGGAGGGCCCGACATCGACAATTTCTGGCTGCGCTTGTACCGGGGATGCTGTTCGCGTTAGGGCGGCAAATCCAACAAGGACTGCGAGTGCCAGTTTATGTACGGGACAAAGCAACTAGAGTGCCTCAATGGCGTCTATGGAGATGGAGGTATTGCTG
The DNA here is from genome assembly GCA_016763395.1 of Kofleriaceae bacterium. Lineage (GTDB taxonomy): Bacteria > Myxococcota_A > Polyangia > Haliangiales > Haliangiaceae > NORP324. Next base: position 4,601 of record JAESTW010000222.1, on the reverse strand, counting down.
CTTGCGCCGGTAATACGGACAAAACGAGCAAACTGGACGTTTTGCTCTGCCAGGTCAAAAGCCTGATCGTTCGAAGATAGGTTTTGAAGCACTGTGTAGGTGGAGCCGTCGTCGCTGACGGATACAACTGCGCTGCCAGAGTTTACGGTCGCCCAGACTCGAAAGTCATTGCCCAGTCCACCGTTGTCCGAGCGGTCGATGATTGGATGACAAAGCAGGCCAATCTCGAGGGAGTTTTGCCCCGTGAGTTCAAAGACCAGGCTGTCCGGTGCTCCCAATGAGGCATGGTCACTACAGGATCCGGAACTTGAACTACAAACCGCACCAATAGAATTTCCGCACGCTACTGGCAATCCATTTTCAGAAAACGAGACTACCAAATCAGCGAAAGGGGAGGTGTTCGCATCACCGCTATTGCCCGTGGAGTCGGGGATCGCCTCTTCAAGGGCACATCCGCCGAGGCCAACGACAAGCATTGTTAGAATACTGCCAACATGCCAAGCCTGGCGAGTCAGGTCTTCCACGAGTTAGAGTTCGATACCGTCTGGCTCGTAGTTGCCACCGTCATCGAGAGAAGAGGCGGTATCGCAAGAGTCGCCCGTTGCGATATCAAAACCGAAGTTCCAATCGGTGAGCAAGGTTTGTCCGATAACTCCACTTCGTCCGCAGGCGTTGGTGTAGATGACATCGACTTCGCGTTGAATCTTGTCGACTTGTCGGTAGCAGGTTCCAAAGTATCCCGGGATGATGCGGGCAGAGAAGTTGATACCAACGCGGGTTTCGCTTGAAACCGTCTCATTAATATCGATGCCAAAGGTCTCCGAGAATGTCGCAGAGGCGTTCACTGAAACTTGGACGGGCAAGAGGCCACCAACGCCGGCACTGACACCGAGGGTATTGGCGATGTTGCGATCCCAACGGAAGGAGAGGCTGCGGCTCTGGGTGACCGAGCTGCCTTCGGAGTACGAGAGGTCGCGACCAACATCGCCACCAGGAAAGCAACCCGATACTGCAACTGCGTCGGAGCGTTCCATGAGGCGTTGGTTTTGATTGTAGCTCTGGATTTCCCAGGCTTCGGTGATGTCGTAAGAGATGAGGCGGCTAATCGATTCGCCGGCTTGTGGAATGGCCTCTATCAAGATGGTCGAGATGGTCGACCTGCCATCAGTTGCTCCGGTTGAGAAGCGTTGTAGAAGAAGGTTACTAGTGAAGGTTTCGCCGCCCAAGTTGATGGGAGGACTAACGGTGACTCGGTCTTTTCGATAGGTCGGGTCGATGACAAGCTGGTTGCCCTCAGTTACGACAAAGTCAAAGTGGCCCTCGCCCGCAGCGGCGTCCGCAGCAAACGCGGGTTGCAGTGAGGGGATTGGCCATAGGTCGTACGCATCGTCTTTGACGTAGGTGACCTTCATCGTGGGCGAGAGAAAGGTGACTCGGTAGGTAACCGGGTTGTTCGAGGTAGCGTCGTCCATACCAATCGTCTGCATGGTAAGGGCAAGTTCTTGGTCGCCAACGGACCCTTTGGTAATGGGGGCGCAGCCGGACTCGGTCACGCTGCGAAGCTGAATAATCCCCAGAGAAGGCTCTACGTCCATTGTTACGTCGATCGTCTCAGAAGAGAGTTCGCTGATGATATCATCTGTCCGGTATGTATCGCCGAGGATACTGGTGACGCTGGCGGTACCGACGAAGGTACCAATTTTGTCCGCGCTAGGCATAAAGAAGAGCTCTTCAAAAATGAAGCTTGCGACACTTACGTTTTTAACGTCGAGTACAATGTCGCCGTCATAGTTATGGGGCTGGCCATCGCTATCGGTGTAGACGCCTGAGAGGTGCAGGGTTGTGGTGCCATACTCATTGAGCAAGAAGCCGTCACCAAAGATTTGCACCTTGTCTCCCAACACCATCGCGCTCGGAGTGATGGTGCTCACCCCAGGAGTTACAAACTCAAAAGGCAGTCCTTCGCCTGCGTCGGCACCTGCTACAGCGGCGTCCCCGCCACATGCTGATATGGCCATTGCTGGCAGTGATGCGGCTGCGATAACGATGAGTGCTCGTAGGGTTCTCATAGGCGGCAAACAATGCAAAGGGCATACCGTAGGAGATCGACATTCTAAGTACCTAGAATTACTTAACCTAAGAATAACAGGGGGAAAGCGATGTACCCACCCTGCTAGTCGAGAAAACGGAGTCCCCACCTCTGTTTTATTGAACACTGTGAAATCACAGGACTGGCGGTTGGCATCTACTTTGCTTTATCCTAGAGACACTATGCGTTCTATCCTATTTGGTCTGCTTGTTTCGACGACGTTGTGTGTTGGTTGTGATGCTGAAGAGCCGGGAGTCGGTGACAAAACCAACCCTGATGCGGCTGTACCTCTCGATGCCTCCGTGGACATGGGAGTGCCCCTCACAATCGAGGGATTGCCACCCACTTCCCATTGGGACTCGGTGCCAGTCTTTGGCCGAGGTCCATCCAACGGAACAATCATCGTTGATAGTACGGCGGGAATTCAGAGTGTAGATACCGCCAGCGATGGCAGTTTTTGCTTGGACGTCGACCTTCTCAAAGGGGTTAACAACACGATGTCAATCCAAGCCATCGATCAGGCGGGTGAAAAGTCGGACACTCAGAATTTCTCAGTGATGCAGCAAGGAGAGCCACCTGAGCCAGGAGATCCAACTCCTGCAAAGAACATCGCACTTGGCGGCTTGCCAACCGCTTGGTCGACTGTGTACGAGAAGGTGGGGACCTTTGCAGCGATTACCGATGATTCGATATCATCTAGTGTTCTGATGAAGAACGACGTGAATGACGATGACTATCTAGTCTTGCGTTTGCCCACACCAGATTCCGTAGAGCGAATTCGAATTACCTCGGACACAACATGCCATTTAAGTGATTATCTTATCCATACCGCAAAGGTTATTACTGTAGAGCAGCAAGTTCCCTTTGGTGCGATGGAAATGAACGAGGGGCCATGGACCTTTCGAGGGCATTCTGGCCAAGACATGGAGGCTGACGTCAACGTCACGGATTGCTCTACTGCGACCTATTCGTGCCAGGAATACACATTTGAGCCGACGGTAGTGAATTTTATCGGATTGCGCTTCTTGGATAGCGTTTGCAGTAGTTTTCTCTTGGGCGAAAGACGCCTGCGCCAAATCGAGGCGTGGACTCCCATTGGAGTGGCCCCACCAACCATCAGCGCACCCACCTGCCAAGGCGGCTAGCTGGAATCTGGTGGAAACAGAACCACTGGTGCGGAGCACCAGTTAGGAAACTGGTGTCATTTCATTTGACACCACACCACTAACACCACGAGTGGCCTTCTCGGGTGCTGGACAAGAGTTCGCTAACGTTCGCTTCGATGATGCGATAGCTCACGTTGCCAACAAGGAGCTGTCTGCCCTCGTTGAACGAGAGGGTAGGGCTAACAGAAATATTCTGCTCGTTGGCCATGCGCAGGTCTCGAGAGACGAGTGAGAGTGCGGAACCGTCGCTGAGGTGCTTCTCAATATCAGAGAGCGAGAGCTTGAGCTCTTCTGCAATCTGCATCTGTACCGGACGAGAACTCACATCGAGTGCCTTGCCGAAAAATGCTTCACGCAGGCTCCAGGCGGCCTCTGCTGATTCTTTCGCTCCATGAGCCAAGACGATTGCCTTGAGAAAGTGGTGGCAGGAGAGTGAGGACTTGGGCACGTTGCGTTGCCATACCTCTTCGTGAACAGGAAGGTGATCGAAGCGTGCGACCACATCTTGGACGTGCTTGGAGTACCCTGCAAGACCACCACGCTTTTCCCAGGAAATCTGAAGTCGGCCAGGAACGTCTCCAAATACGTCGACGTAGTGATACGAGAGCTCTAACTCCTCGCCGTGCACTCGGCACAGTTCGTCAACTCGAATTTGTCCGACATAGGCCCATACACATAGGACATCAGAGTAGTGGTGAATAGTGATTGCGGTCATTGCTTCTTTCATCGTGTGTGAGTGTGTTGCTTGGTCTTCAATCCAATCGCCGTTTTAGGGCATGGCCGGTATCGCTGGGGTGGGCAGTATATCGTCTCGAGGATCTCGGTCACGGCTCTCAACCCAATGCCCCTTCTTGTTGATTCGGCCCTCGCGCTGGTTCCCGTTAGTATCTCGTTCTGCGCCAATGACAAATGCGAAGCCGGACGAAAATGATCCTGCGCGCGAATACGACGCTGGTATCTGAAGAACGCCGCTATCGTCGATGTAGCCCCACTTACCAGCAATTTGCACTGCCGCCATACCATTGGAAAAATCTTCGCACTCACTGAAGGCAACGCTGCCAACTTGCTCGCCCTCAGTATCAATATAGATCCAATGGTCGTTGGAGTTGGCGGAAAGAACCCGCGCTTTGTTCTCGGAGAAATCGTGGGCATGTCCGAAACTGGCCGGAATCAAAAACTTTCCTGTGTGGTCGATATAGCCCATTTTGGTGGATCCCCAACCATCTTCGTCACCTGGCTGGGCGGGAGCCAGTCCACTGCGGAAATTCCCGACTAGCTCAAACTCAGGGGAAATCACCCACGCGCCCGATGCGTCAATAAAGCCCATCTTGTCATCTTGTACGGCT
>JAESTW010000012.1 GCA_016763395.1 Kofleriaceae bacterium | reverse complement strand
GCGATGCCGGACACACGAAGCCCTCTAGTCGGCGAGTGGCAAGGTGACGCCGATACCGATCGTTGGCTTGTATCTCACAGGATTCGCGGTCATCGGTTGGTATATGTGCACCATGGCCCGAAACCCGTCACCTAGGTCGAGTTCAGCCCCGGCATTGGCGATAATATTGAAGTCGCCAGCACTAACCTCATCGTCGCTGACCAAAATTCCATTGTCGACCGATCCTTTGTCGATCGTCGGATGGTTGCGAGCCGTGAGCCCTCCAAAGAGGGTCCATCGACTCAGTTTGTAGCTAGGTATTATTCCGAGGCTAGCCACCGCGATAGAGTTACGTCCGCGTGTGATGTCGGTGCCCTCAATGCAGTTCTCGACACAGGTCCGGTACTCGATGAAGGGAATGGAAAAGAGCATGATGTCCGCAGCGATACCGATTGAGAAATCGGGATTTCGTGTACGGGCAGAGTGAAAGATCGCTATTCCGCCGCCGTACACATCGCCGGCATCGATGTCCGGTTGATCTGGCGAGAGTTTGGTGGCTCCTTTGCCCAGGCCTTGCTCCCAGGTGAATCCAACATCCGTGCGCTCGTTGTAGCGCGCACGGAAGGCGGCGTTGACTTGTGTACGCGGAATGAAGAGGCCCGCATTGGCATTGGCGACTTCGGTGGGCGCGCCAGCTTGTACCAAGGTCGAGACGCCCAGGCTGCTCTCGGCTCCACGCTCCATAGCCTGGCCCGAGCGAGTGATTGGCGCAACATGAGGGACCAGTGCAGATCGCCGCACGCTATAGGTTGAGCAGGCTGCCAAACCCGAGATCGATGTCACAACTACGAGCAGGGGAAGAGGGGATAGTGTTCGCATAGAAAGTGTGCTCAGCAAGGGGTATACCAGAACGGTAATTCAAGTGTTTTCAGTAGCTTACTGGTAGTTTTTTGGCAAACCATGTTGAGGAACGAACAGATTCCGGACAGGGGTGTCAGTGTATGCCCAGTGTCGGGCAGTCGATCTCTCACCGCTTCTGGGGTGTTGCCATTTCATAGGGGCCGAGACTCGTTGCCTCTGCCCTTTGTCGGCCGCCGCGATCGCTTGGGGTTGCTGGTATGAGCTGCCCCCATCGAGTGAAGGGAGCGTGGCTGGTAGGCCTAAAGCCTTGTGCAGACTCGCGCATGGCTACCGGGAATGACTGAAACCAGCTCGGGTCCAATGTGTCGGCCGAACGTTCGCTGCTGTTGGGAGTGTATCCATCAAATCGCTGGCGTCCGACGTAGAAGTTGCCCTTCATCGTATTGCTAGAGGTGTCTGACTCCAGAAGAACTGGCGCATTTCCGATGGCGATGATGAGATTGTTTCTCACGTCATTTTGTCCAGAGCCATTGATGAACTGCAATATATGTCTGGAGCCATTGCCCATGAAGAGGTTGTGGTGGACCAGGTTTTTCTGCGATCCGAGCTTTGGGTTGTCGGTTTCTTGCCAGAAGCTCGTTCCGTGTCGAGCGTAGGGGCCGATGATATTGTTGCGCACAATTGAGGAGCGCACTGAGGTGAGGTTTGGTCCCGGTCCGGTCCCGTGGTGGAAGTAGTTGTCTTCGATCAGCAAAAACTCGGACACGCCTTGGCCGAGCCCTTCGGTAACGGTGCCGTCACAGCGAGGATCGCTATACGCAATGCCCTCGTCGTCACATGTGCTGATGGGATCGGCATTGACCTGGAAGTCCGAACTCTCATTGTCGTAGGTCTCGTTGCCTTTGACTAGCATGTAGTCTCCGCCATTGGATAGGTAAATACCGTGTCCGTCGCACTCACCAGCGCCGTGGGCGACATTGCCGTGAACCACGATCCAGCTGGACTGTCCACTGAAAAAAGGGTCGCCGCACTGGCCTGCACCCTCGTTGTCGATTATGGCAATTCCGACTTGGTTGTCCGAGGGCGCGTAGCCGGCCCCTACCGTGCGAATGCCGTACCTGCCACCCCTCATAATGAAACCGTCGATGGCGACATGGTGTGCCGCCTCGAGGTTGAAACAAGATTTTCGTCCGGTATTGCAACAGTCGATGGTGACCCCGCGCGAGCCGTCAGCGTTTCGTTCACCATAAATAACGATAGGCGCGTCGTAGGTGCCGCTCTTGTCTTCGTCAAGTTCCCAGCAGCCTTCATAGGCCGTGTTGCTGGCCAGAAAAGTGAGTTGTTGTCCGGCGCGAATCTGGGAAAAACCAGTGCTTACGCTGGTCGGACTGTCGGCGCTTGTGCCATTACCACCACCGCCGGGACTGACGTAGATAGTCCGGGACGGCTGATAACTCGCATCGGTGTAATAACGATTGAAGCGTTCCGTTGCGCCGAAGAACTCACTGCCGCGGGGAAATCCATATCCGGAGCGCTGCGTGCTGCTCTTGGGCTGGTCTGCCCATTGTGTCATTGTCGCGCTCTCCTGCGGCGATCCACAGGCGGGAATGGCGGTGAGCAGGCAAAGAAAAAAAGGCAGCTTGCTGGCGCTACAATGCACTACTGAGCGATTCCCTGATCGCCAAAGCCGACAGCTCTGAGATCCAGTTCGTTTACGATTCTATCGAAGGGGAAGGGCAGGGTTTTTCCCGTACAAGAAAGATCGACGCTCTGGGCGTGATCACCCACGGTCATTGAATAGACCGGGTCGCGGTCAGCGGCGTCCGGGTTGTTGCACTCCTTGTCCAGAAAGCGCCAACCCGAGGAGTCGACCTTGGCCCACACGTCGTCGAATTGCTCTCCGCTTAACGGGAAGGTCTTTTCCTGCTTGTCGCCTCCGTCGAGATACCATTTGGTAAGCGATGGGGCGCCCGTCTCCGCACATTGGATGGTGATGCCGGCCTCGTCCGCGGCAAATCCGCCAACCACTGTATAGGCCACGTTGCGGTCATTGCACTCGAAGTCCTCCAGAGATGTTGGTGACGCCGGCTTGGCCGAAGACGATCCACAAGCAGCAAGAGAAACAATCGCGATAGGCAGAGAGAGGGACAACCCTCTAGGGAAGAAATGCATAGGCAAAATGTACCGCATTTCGACCTGACGCGAGCGATCCCTTAGCGACCGCCCAGTGCTTCGATTAGCTGGACGGCAACATCGTTTTGAAACCCTCGAGCAATTCCGATCTCGGACTCAGCGAAGTCATTGACCAGTATCGAAAACAGATGCGGTCGAGTGCCATCGACGGCCGCGATTCCCGAGAGTGCTGACGCATGGGCCAAGGTGCCAGTTTTGGCTCGGATTCGGCGGGCAGCCGCTGTGTCGGCCAAGCGCTTGCGCATTGTTCCATCGGTTGCGCTAATGGAGAGAGAGGAGAAGAAGTCCGGCCCCCAGCGTGGATTGCGGAGCGCGTATCGCAGTACCTGGACGATTTGTATGGGAGAGAAGTAGTTCGAGTCAAAGAGGCCTGAGCCATTGTCGTAACGGTAGCTGTTCGGACTGAGACCAACCCGGCCGAGGAAGTCTCGTACGGCCTCTTGTCCGTGTTGCCACGTTGCTGGCTCTCCAGCGGCGCGAGTTTCTGCTCCGATTACTTTAAGCAAAAGCTCTGCGACGAAATTGTTGGAGTACTTGCCCATTCCGCGAATCATGGTTGCCAGGGGTGGACTCTCGTGGATCGCCAAGACCGGGGTCGGGTCGGGCGCTTGTCCGGTCCGAATGTTCTTGTTGCGCACCGCAATCCCGAAGTCCGCGAGAACTCGCAGCAGGCCGCCGCCAACAAATTGTACCGGGTCGGGCGCCCTCTTGCGAAAGCGTCGTTTGTGTACATGTTGTTGAATTTGTCCGCCGATGTCGACGTGCAAGTACTTGGCGCTTTCACGGATTTTCAGGCGAAGGGCAGTGCGGCCCGTGGATACTGTGCTCAGAGTCGAGGAGACTTTGATATAGGAACTCGGGGGAGTGACTTCGATTCTTGCTGGACCAGTGCCACTGAGGGCAGGCCGTGCAATCACGGTCCACGCGTTGAAATTGAACGAGGTAGCAGCAATAGGCGCGCGGAAACCAGCTTGCTCTTCCGGTTGCTCATCAAAATGAGGTGGCAAATTTTGCTCATCAAAATAGCTGTTATCGACGATGATGGAACCTGCGATTCTCGTCACTCCCTGCGCTTTGAGCCGGCGAACCATCTGCACCATGTCCCGATCATCAAATCCGGGATTGCCCCGTCCACGAAGATAGAGATCGCCAGCGATGACTCCGTTAGCGTCTGGAACGCGACCCAAGAGTTCCGTGCGAAAATGAAACGCGGGACCGAGGAGATCCAGGGCTGCTGCTGTGGTGATAATTTTGGCATTCGAGGCCGCCGCGAACGATTCATTGCCACCGCTTTCAAAAACCATTTCGCCGCTTCTCGGGTCGAAAACTGCAACTCCGATTCGGCTGGCCGGGCCCAGGGCGTTCTCCCGGATGCGAATCAGGGGCAGCAGTCTGCGCTTGAGTTCAGCGCGCATTGCCATCACACCAGGATCGCTGGTCGCAGCTTCTTGTGAGGCCTCTTGCGAATAAAGGCTTGGCTGGGGAATACTGAGCATGATCCCAGTCGTCATGGCTATTAGCAGCGATGCTCGTCTCATCATGTCCCGTCATCTTACCAAACACATCGCCTTTCGTGTAGCGATCGCAATCTCCCTATTGAGTGGATGTCGTGGTCGGGAGCGGCGAACCCCAGACGACACCTTGGTGGTCATCTTGGATCGCACGATTCGGGATATCGATCCTCGCTATTCTCTGCGCAGTCAGGACACGAAATTCTCTCGGCTCATTGCGCCGGGAATCACGACTGTCGATACCAGCGATCTGGAGCCAGCCCTCTATCTAGCCGAGTCTATAAACGAGATAGCCCCCTTGCAGTGGCGCGTCCTGCTTAAGTCGGGTTTGCGTTTCTCGGACGGTGAGCCGCTATCTGCCTCGGACGTGGCCTTCACATACAATTCGGTCCTGGACCCGGCGACCAAGAGTTTGTCGCGGAAAAGCTTTGTCGATAGGTTTGTCAAAATTGTTGCCGTGTCCGATCTGGAGGTTGATTTCTACCTGCGAAAGCCCTTGGCGACGCTTTTGAGTGATTTGGACTTTGGAATACTAAGCGAACGGGCAGCCAAGTTGGTTCCTTCGCAGTTTATCGGGGCCGGGCCCTATGCGGTGGACACCTTCGACCCCGAGCGACTGGTGTTACTGGCAAATCCTTACTTCGCTAGCCTGGGAACTCCAGCCAAAATTCCGCGAATCGAAGCGCGAACTGTCCGAGACGGCAACGCTCGCAACCTCATGCTGGTCGGCGGATCTGCCGATTTTTGCCAAAACGGAGTGCGCGGAGACCTGGTCGAGCAGACTGAGTCTCGCAAGCGCGTTCAAGTTGTGTCCGGCGAGTCCGCAATTCTCACCTACTTGATGTTTCACAATGAGGACCCACTGCTCTCGGACAGAAGAGTGCGGCAGGCAATCGCCTTGGCTGTGGATAGAGAGCGCATCATTGATGCAAAGTTTGGCGGGCGCGCGGTATTGGCAACCGGTCTCTTGCCACCCTTTCATTGGGCTTACTTCGGCGGGGTGCCGCGATACGATTTTGACAAGAAACGCGCCATGCGGCTCTTGGACGAGGCGGGCTATCCCGACCCCGATGGCCCCGGAGGAAAGCCGCGATTCACGATTAGTTTCAAGACAAGCGCCAGTCAATTCAGGCTCTCTCTGGCCCGGGTGATCGCATCGCAGCTTGGCGAAATCGGCATCGATGTCGACGTGCATTCCTACGAATTTGGCACCTTCTTCGCAGACATCAAGTCGGGCAATTACCAAATGGCGACGATGCAGACTGGCAACGTCGGCGAGCCGGATTACTACTACGCGTATTATCACTCTTCGAGAATTCCGGACAGCGAATCGCCGCATCTTCAGAATCGGTGGCGTTTTCGCAATGCTCGCATTGACGAACTTACTGAGCTTGGACGAAGCAGTATGGATCGAGAGAAACGCAAAGAATACTACCGTGAGGTCCAGATCATTTTGGCCACCGAACTGCCCGTGATACCGCTGTGGCACGAGGACAATATTGCTGTCATGAACACTACGATTAAAGGATACACTCTGCTTCCGAGTTCCCGTTTTGCGGGATTCGCCAACGCGAGTAAATAGGGCAACAAACAGATGGACCTTTTTAGCCACAGCGCCAAGAGTCGAAAACTGCATCAACCGCTGGCGGAGAGGATGCGTCCGGATACAATCGAGGATCTTGTCGGACAAGAACATCTGCTTGGCGAAGGCAAGCTGGTTACCCATATTGCCCAAGGTGGTGAGCTACCCTCACTGCTTCTCTGGGGCCCGCCTGGTACTGGCAAGACCACCCTGGCTCGCATCCTGGCGGACCGGGGCGGATCGGTCCTGGTCTACATGAGCGCGGTGATGTGCGGGGTTAAAGACATTCGCGCGGTGATGAGTACGGCCGAAGAGCGCCGCGACCAATACGGACGCCGAACGGTACTTTTCTTAGATGAGATTCATCGTTTTTCAAAGTCACAACAAGACGCTCTCTTGCCTCATGTTGAGGCGGGCACGGTCACGCTGATTGGCGCGACGACCGAGAATCCGAGCTTCGAAGTCAACGCGGCACTGCTCTCGCGAACCCGCGTGATACGGCTCGAACTCTTGTCCGAAAATGCGCTTCGCAGCCTGG
>JAESTW010000221.1 GCA_016763395.1 Kofleriaceae bacterium | reverse complement strand
TCACCAACGTCCAATGTACCGTTGCCACAGCCATTGACAGGCTCGCAGGTATCGCTGCCTAAAAGATCACAAACACCAACACACTGCACGTTGTCCGTACAAGCACCACCATCCTCAATAAGACAGCCAGCACTACAGCCATCGCCGGCAACAAGGTTGCCATCATCACAAACCTCACCACTATCCAAAGCACCATTACCACAGCGGTTTGCAGGCTCGCAGGTGTTACTTCCCAAAAGATCACACACACCGACACACTCGGTGTTATTCGCACATGGGCCGCCATCCTCAATAAGGCAACTCGAAGCACATCCATCACCGGAAACCAGGTTGCCATCATCGCAACCTTCACCGGAACTGGCATTGCGTACACTGTCACCACACGAAGAAACCGTACAGTTACTGTTGCAAGTGCTTGTCTCGCCGCCGCCGCCGCCGCCGTCTCCATCACAATCTTCTCCAAACTCAATCACGCCATTGCCGCAGCCTCCCACCACCAAATTCAGAAAGCAGGCTCCAGTTAAATTATCGGTATCGGTAAATGAGAGAAGAACACTTCGGCTTGTACTGTCATCGCCAGCACCAGGGGTCCAAGAAAACGTGGCAGAGGCGGGGCTCGCTTGTGAAGACCCAACACTGGGGCTCACAGTGGCGCCAGCGGGCATTCCAGTGGCAGCCAGAGTTAGAGCAGAGGCCCCCGTGGTTGTAACCGTGACGGAGAAGGGACTACCTGTAGTAAGCTGATAGACGCCACTTCCCACGCATATAGGAGGTGGTGGCAAAACAAATTCAATCAAGAAATCATTGGCTGTCTTGCTAACCACACCTCCATTGGTGGACTCCAAGACAATCTGCATTACAAAGAGATGGCCAATCACACCATTAGCGGTATCCCATTCCACCACACAGAAATTTCCCCCCGAGCCATCTTGAATGATGCTCGGTTGAGACGTGGTTCCCGGAACCGTGGGCAATGTTGTGCCAGTAGGCAAACCAGCTTCTGCGTCCGTTGCAAAGCGACAAGTGACAGCATCTCCATCAGGATCGGCAATCGGAAATGAAAGCTGCCGAATGCCAGACACTTCCAATTGCTGGATCGGTAATACCCCCATATTCGGAGGCCCGGTGTTACTGCCGTCTGGACGTAGGGAGACAATCGCTTCCACACGAAAATCTCTGCTGGCGGTCCCCCCTTGCAGCCCCGCCACCCGACAACAGCTGTTAAATCGGGCCGTGTACTCCCCGGCAGAGGCGTATGTATGGGTCGTGACGTATTCCGTTGTCGTATACGCATTTCCGGACGCATCCACTCCACTGCCAATGACCGTTGCCGGCGGGAAAGCCGATGCACCGTCGCCAAAGTGAATGCGCGGATTGCCTACTAAGGTCGACCGCCAGGAACTGCGCACAGTGAACTCCACTGTCAGTGGATCTAGCGAGGGATTGGGGACACGCCAATCGATGTTTCCGTGTCGAAAATGGCTGGCCTCTGCAACTCCGGAAAACAGAAGTAGCAAAGTACCTACGGCAAGTACAGCACGCACTGCCAGCACTTGCCTCCACCACACATTAGTAACGACTCTCAACAGCGTTGTTACGCACTCACCGAATTTCGACATAATTATACCTAAAAGGATCTCGTCACTGACTCACGCATCAGCAAAAGACATCCTTACCTGGAGTTACTGCCTCACTGAAAAGCCTTATCAACTCAAGAGGCAAAGGCTGAGACAAAACCAATCCGCATACCGTCAACAGAAGTGGTTTTGAGAAGAGCAATAAAATTGCTTCACAAGCGTTGCTCGTCGATCATGACCCACCTAGAATTAAGAATATATCTCTGACACCGAGTGCATTGCATTTCAATCCATCGAGCAAAAAACATGCCTACGAGTAAAGGGAATCGTCCGCACCACAAGTTGTCGGCTCTAGCGAGCTATTTATATTCACCTAGGAGTTGTACTGCACCAAATTGGAACTACCGTTCCCAATTGTTCGGAATCAGTCCCAAAACGGACAGGGGGGTGCCCGACGTCAATTACATGTCCCAACCAACTAGCGAAAATTACACTTCGCCAATTTTGTTAGTTCAGATTATCGGCCGGTGGCATCGGGGCAGCCGTCCATAGCTTCGTCCGTAGGCAGAACGGCAAATCGTGCTCGACATGGCATACGAGAAATTCCCAGACAGGTTTGTGGCTGGGCATCCGACAGCGAAACGTCCACCGATGGAAGCGTGGATCAATAATCCAATTACTCCCTAATTTAGAAAAACGACTGTCTCATAATCGTTGACACGTTCCGCATAGGTGTTTTTCTAGCGCTTCGCCAAGCGTCCGCCACTCACATGGTCTGACAGAAGGGCCACAAGAAAATATCTCTACGCACAGTCGCGATCGAAACGTGCGTCAGTCTTCAATTGCAGTTACACGCGCGCCCGCTTCCGCTAGGATAGTTTTCTCTTCCACTGTCAGCGAAACAACCATGATGCCCTCATTGCGCGGGTCGTCTTGGAGCACGTAGAGCGCGCGGTTTGAGCGGTTCTTCAAGAGCGCACCAAAACGGCTGAAAACAGACATATCCACCCATGACTCGTTCCATTCGAAGTCCCATCGCAGTGTCTCTTCCTCCAGTGTGAAAGTAGCACTGGCCAGCCTGTGCTCGAAATCAGCAACAGACTCGATGCTCTTGAGAGGCACAAGCCCCTTACACAGCTCTACCAGCCGCCTCAGAATACGGGCATAGACGTCGGCGTCCTCGATTGGATCTTCAAGGCACTTCAATGCCAAGTCCTCAATATCGTCACTGTGTTCGACGAGATCGAACAAGCACTCCCATTGGCTATTGAGCCAGTCCGACTCATCATAGTTGAAGAGCAACCTATCCCGCGGCGTTCCTTCCCGGGGGCGAATGCCCGCTGTAGCAAGCACACCGATCTGGTCGTCAAATGTTAGTGCTTTGTTTTTCATAGGTGGCAACGGGAGTATCACATCACTGAAGCACCCGATATCGTAAACATTGACCGACCAATTGGGACAAGGACGAAGAGAGCAAAGACAACACTACGGAGCGGCAACGATAGCCGACAGCAGCCCAGCAGCTTCGTGCCGTGTTTTGCCAACCTCTACCAGCAGGTCTTCACTATGTTCCATCGCTGACTCGGCTCCTAAATTCTCCGAATCGATACACCACTCTACTATGCACAAGAAGATTGCGGCGACGCGTTTCTCGAGCGTCCACGTGTCTATTGTCCAGTTTGTGTCCTCGGGATCAATACCTAGAAAAACAGAAAGTGAATTTCGGGCCTGACGTAGCGCCTGCTCCTCCTTGGCGAAGTTACTGTCCGGCGCCAATGACCGCAGCAAGACCGCCAGCTCCGGAGCTTTAGCATTTGGGACTGTGGCTACAACGAGCTCCAGAACCTTGACCAACACGGCATCAACGTCGAAGTTAGGTTCGTACCAACGCTCCATCAATGCGCCCATTCCAGTCATCATGGCCTAAACTCTACTTGAAGAGAGTCATCGCAATCAAGCCCCCGAATAGAGTGCACGTGGATCGAGGTCGATGTCCTCGTCAGCGATGCACACTAGAGCTGACTTCCAAAGTCGGGCAAATACTCGGCATTTTCGAGTACTTCGAGCCATGCCAATGGACTTGCATCACCCCCCAAAGGGTGAGCCCCATACCCAACAGATGTGTCACGCTAGTTCTCGCACGTAGCATGGATATTGCTTTTGCTGCTTCTCTACCACGCCAAGGTCTAGCTCAAATGACACTACAGGTTTGCTTGATGACGTTTCTGAGATGAGGCTTCCATCTGGTGCAAATGCAAATCCTTTGCCCCCAAACGACAGCGCATCGTCGTACCGCCCAACTCGGTTCGAGCTAACGACATAAGAACCAGAAACGATTGCCGCCATAGACGCGGCGGTTTTCCATTGCGTAAAGTTCTGTCCGGACGCTCTTGGGACGGCAATCAGATGAGCACCTTGGCGGCCATAAAATCTTGCCCACTCATTGAACATCAGCTCGGTACACAAGAGAAATCCCACGGACAGGCCGTTGACTTTCAATACGTCGAAACCCCGTTTATTCGTTCGGAACCAAGCGGTCTCGAAGAAGCCACCTTCCTCTGGAAAGTAGTGTTTGTGGTGTGCAAAGTGATATGTCCCATTTGTGAGAACAAACGCCTCATTCGCCAATGTCCCCTCAAACTCAACGGGTCGAGAGGAAAGGACTAGCGGAATATCGAGATTCCGCAGCGCAAGTAGCCCCTGTTCATGAGCGAGAATAGACGCCTCTGCATCAAGAGAATTGAATGTTGTTTTTGCGGCAAGCCAGCGTCCAAAAGGCATTTCATTTGTGACCAAGACGTCAGGCTCTTCTGAGGTTATCTGCTCCTGCAATCGCTTCCATTGCAATCCTTCTGATGATAGTCCCTCAGGTGACTCTATGTACGTAATCTTCATTCTATGACACTGCTAACTTCTATGCGGCTTCGGTCGTGGCTTGTTGCAACTACACAAGTGTTTCGAGTGTAGGGGAAGTCCCACTGGGAGCGGCGCAATAGTATCCCTGATAGCGGCGAC
>JAESTW010000220.1 GCA_016763395.1 Kofleriaceae bacterium | reverse complement strand
CATGCGTATCAAGATGTCATCAGATGATCGGCGGCCGGACCGGCGCCACGAGAGCGGAACAGCACTTAAAGAGCGGCCGAAGCTTAAAAAGCCGCCGATGTACAAAGTGCTGATGCACAACGACGACTACACAACTCAGGAGTTTGTCGTGTTGCTCTTGCGCGACATTTTTCGCAAGAACGACAGCGAGGCTGTGCAGATTATGCGGCATGTACATGACAATGGTGTTGGCATTGCTGGCATTTACCCCCACGAAGTGGCCGAGGCCAAGGTCGACTAGTCGATGAACCTCGCCCGAAAATTTGAGTTCCCTTTGCAACTGACAATAGAGGCTGAATAACGTGCTGAGTCCAGACTTAGAAAAAACCCTACAACGAGCTGTTGATGATGTCCGAGAGCGGCAACACGAGTATTTGCAGCTTGAGCATCTACTACTTGCCGTGCTTGATGATGAATCGGCAACACCAATTTTGCAGCATTGCGGCGTCGACTTTACGCAGCTTCGAACGGAACTCGAAGAGTTCTTAACGGATGTTGAAGTCGTGCCTGATGACGATGGTGGTCCAGAGCAGACCCTGGCATTCCAGCGCGTCCTGCAGCGGGCGCTGATGCACACCCAAAGTGCTGAGAGAGACAACGTGAGCACGGGCGCGATTCTGATCGCGATGTTCCGGGAGCGGGACTCGCATGCGGTGTACTTGTTAGAGAAGCAGGGCGTGTCGAGGTTTGATGTTGTTAACTTTGTGAGTCACGGTATTTCCAAAGTAGATCCGGGGGCTGGCTCGCTTGCGCCACGTGGACCTGGAGTTGGCGCTGGGGCCAGTGACGAAGAAAAGGTCATTGCTGATCCACTCGAGAACTTCTGCGTTAACTTGAACGAGCGCGCTGAAGCGGGCAAGATCGATCCACTTATCGGACGCAATGATGAGCTGGCAAGGTGCATTCAAGTGCTCTGCCGTCGCCGTAAGAATAATCCCTTACTTATTGGTGAGCCCGGTGTTGGTAAGACCGCGATTGCCGAGGGACTCGCGCTGCACATTGTAGAAGGCAAGGTGCCGGACGCGATCAAAGACTGTACAATTTACTCTCTCGACATGACTGCGGTTTTAGCGGGCACCCGTTACCGTGGCGATTTTGAGGAGCGCATCAAGGCTGTTCTCAAAGTGCTCATTGATGCCCCTGACTCGATTCTCTTTATCGATGAAATTCACAACATTGTCGGTGCTGGGGCGACCAGTGGCGGCACGATGGATGCGGCGAATATTCTCAAGCCACCACTTGCCAATGGTGAGCTTCGCTGTATTGGTTCGACGACCTACAAAGACTACAAGTCGGCCTTTGAACGCGACCGAGCACTTGCTCGCCGTTTTCAGCGAATCGACATCAAGGAACCGACCGTTAGCGAGACGGTTGAGATTCTCAAAGGGCTGCGATCACGCTACGAGGAACATCACGGTGTTAGCTACAGTGATGCCGCTCTCGAGTCTGCGGCTGAGTTATCCTCGCGCTATATCAACGAGTCCCTGTTACCGGACAAAGCAATCGATGTGGTCGATGAGGCTGGCGCCCGGTATCGCCTCACCGCAGAAGAAGACCGGCCAGAGACCATTCGTCCGGTTGATATCGAAGAAGTTGTCGCCAAGATGGCCCGCATTCCACCGCGCTCGGTATCGAGCAGCGACAAGGCGAAACTCTCGAATATCGAAGATGACCTAAAGCGGGTGATCTACGGACAAGACGAGGCCATCGAGACAATTGCCAAGGCAATCAAAATCGGCCGGGCAGGGCTAGGCAAGGCTGACCAGCCAACCGGAAGCTTCTTGTTTGCTGGACCAACTGGCGTCGGCAAGACCGAGCTAGCCAAGCAATTGGCCAAGACCATGGGCGTTGAGTTCATTCGTTTTGATATGTCCGAGTTTATGGAGAAGCACACGGTCTCCCGGCTCATCGGTGCACCTCCGGGCTATGTTGGTTTTGATCAGGGCGGACAGCTTACCGATCAGGTGAACAAACACCCGTACAGCGTCATCGTCCTCGATGAGATTGAGAAGGCACATCCGGACCTATTCAATATCCTCTTGCAAGTGATGGATCACGCGACGCTTACGGACAATAACGGCAAAAAGGCCGACTTCCGAAACGTTGTATTGATCATGACGACCAATGCCGGCAGCCGAGATATGGAGCAAAACTCCATTGGCTTTGGTGGCGAGACCGGCTTGGATAGCAGCGAAAGCAAGGGGAAAAAGGCGATGGAGAAGGTCTTCACGCCTGAGTTCCGCAATCGCCTCGATGCGACGATCTTCTTCGGCAAGTTGCCCTTTGAAGTCATCGTCAAGGTGGTCGACAAGTTCTTGCACGAAGTCGAAGGACAGCTTGCGGACAAGCATGTTGAACTCGAAGTTACCGATGCTGCAAAGAAGTGGTTTGCGGAGAACGGCTACGACGAGAAGTTCGGTGCACGTCCGATGTCCAGACTCATTCAAAATACGCTAAAGGTTGTACTCGCGGACGAGATTCTCTTTGGCAAGTTGCAGCATGGTGGCACCGCCCAGGTGGACCTAGTGGAAGGCGAGATAGCAGTCGAAGTGATTCACAGCCGCTCTGCGCCGGACGAAGAGTAGTTTTGTAGGGCACTACGCAGAAACAAGACCCGGTATAGTGGGGCTTCACTGAGCAGCGGCGTAGCCCTTGAAAAGTAAAGTGATTGATATGAATTTAGGTGCATTTTCAGTGAGTTTGGCCGTGAAGGATCTTGTGGTATCGAGGGAGTTTTACGAAAAACTCGGTTTTCAGAAATTCGCTGGTGACCCAGAGCACGGGTATGTAATCCTCAAAAACGAGACCCACACCATTGGGCTGTTTCAGGGAATGTTTGACGGGAATATTCTTACGTTTAATCCCGGATGGGATAGTGAATGTAACGAACTTGAGGATTTTGTTGATGTTCGAGAAATTCAACGCCAACTCAAAGAGAAGGGCGTTACTCTAGCGACAGAGGCAGACGAATGCGGCACTGGGCCCGCGAGCTTTACTCTCGTGGACCCGGACGGGAATGCGATTTTGTTCGACCAGCATCGATAGTGCGAGTTTGAGATTGCAGCATGTCTGCGGCAATCACCATTGTTATTGTCTCGTGATTCCTAAATCATCCCGAGTCCGATAGGCTTGGCTCCCCGCCGGACATAATCGTCCATCTGATCATCGCCAATCGTGCCAACAGCGAAGTAGCTAGCCTTGGGGTGGAAGAAGTACAGCCCGCTCACGGATGCGGTTGGCAACATGGCCATGCTCTCGGTCAACGTAATTTCTGTCGCCGCCGTTGCTCCGAGAAGCTCGAAGAGAAGCTCTTTGGGCTCATGGTCGGGGCAGGCGGGATAGCCAAAGGCCGGGCGAATGCTTCGGTACTTCTCTAATATAAGGTCTTCAGGCGACTCTTGCTTCGAGATACCCAACTCGACACGTCGGGCCTCGTGCAGCATCTCGGCGAAGGCCTCAGCGAGTCTGTCTGCGATGGCCTTGACCATAATGGCGGAGTAGTCGTCGTGGTCTGCTTCGTAGTTGGCAACCAGCTCATCTACGCCAATCCCTGTGGTGACAGCGAACGCGCCAACGAAGTCCGGGATGGTGTTTTGAGGCGCAACGAAATCGGCAAGACTTCGGCAAATTTTCAGCTCCCCTTGTTGCCGTAGCATGGGGATTCGAGCACGTTCTTTTGTCCGGGACTCGTCGGTGTAGATAACCACATCCTCACCATCACCGGCCGCTGGGAAGTATCCGTACACTCCCTTGGCCTTGAGCAAGTCTCCTTCGATAATTGTGTTGAGCATCATCTGGCCATCATCGAAGAGTTTTTGCGCTTCGATGCCGTAGCGTGAATCCTTGAGAATTTTCGGGTACCGGCCTTTGAACTCCCAGGCGTGAAAGAAGGGAGTCCAGTCGATGTACGTGGCGATTTCGCGAAGCGTCGGTGTGACTGCGACGCAGCTATAGAAACTAGGCAATGCGATATCTTCTGGTTTCCAGTCGATCTCTGTCTTGCGAGAAATCGCCTTGGCGATAGGCAAGAGGGAGCGCTTCTTTTGCTTAGCTTCATACTGTGCCACCAGAGTTGCCTGCTTAGCATGGTTGTCCGATATGTATGCTTCTTTTCCTTTGCCTAGGAGTTTCGCGACGACACCCACTGCCAGTGACGCGTCTAGAACGTGGTGTGTCGACCCGGTGAATTCGGGCGCTACCTTGACCGCCGTGTGTTTCGCGCTGGTTGTGGCTCCGCCGATAAGTAGAGGCAGCTTTATGCAGCGCCGCTGCATCTCTTTGGCAACTGCAACCATATGGTCGAGAGAAGGGGTAATTAGACCACTGACACCAATGATTTGCGCATCGTGTTCTACTGCTGCGTCGAGGATGTCCTTGGTTTGCACCATCACGCCCAAGTCGATAACCTCGTAGCCATTGCAGCTAAGAACAACACCGACGATGTTCTTGCCGATGTCATGCACGTCGCCTTTGACGGTGGCCATGATAATTTT
>JAESTW010000219.1 GCA_016763395.1 Kofleriaceae bacterium | reverse complement strand
TTGTCGCTCAGCCCCGGTGCCAGCGTTCGTCGCCACACCGAGAAAGAAGATCTCAACGCGGACCTGCCGTGCATCTCGTGTCCGTTTCTGCTCGCGTATCTAGACGGTACCTTTGTCGAGCTCGGACAGATTCTCATCGATCGTTACAATTCTGGGCGCGCCGGCACAGACCGCAAGACGACGCGAGTTTCAGTCGAAGCGGGCGTGGTTCGGGTTTTGCTCAAAGAGCGCGAGCCCG
Organism: Kofleriaceae bacterium; assembly: GCA_016763395.1. Classification (GTDB taxonomy): domain Bacteria; phylum Myxococcota_A; class Polyangia; order Haliangiales; family Haliangiaceae; genus NORP324. Next base: position 9,017 of record JAESTW010000219.1, on the reverse strand, counting down.
AAACCTCGTTCATCAACGTTGTCGAGGTGTGGGCCGATGGCAACAAATTGCCTCCTATGGCCACTGTACCGGTCGCACTCATCGTCGACGACCTGGCCTCACACATCATGAAAAATGGCGACGAAATCGAGCTCGAATTTGCCGCGCCGATCAAGCGTGGTTATCTCAACGTCGAAATTCGAGTCAGTGGCTACTACCAGCTCGACCGATTTGCAAGTGTGCGATAGGTCTGCGCTTTTGGTTGCAGCGATCGTACTCGCTGCGGCGTCTGCGTGCGGTGGGACGTCGCGACCGCCGAGCGCGCTACGTGTTGCCGACCTGCATGTAGATGCGGTGTATTGGCGACACTATCGCGGCCGCTCGCTCACTCTCAAAAACACGGGATCCGAGTCACAGGTGAGTGCTCGAGGCCTGCGAAGGGGCGGTGTGCAGCTTTTGGTGTTGTCACTGTATCTCGACAGCGGCCTGCGTCCGGCAACTCACACATATGGAGATTTCGATGCCTTGCTCACAACCGCTGACGCGATGGTTGCCGCCAACAGCGATCTGTTTGGGGGGCCGCATGCGATCAAATATCTGTTCAGCGTTGAGGGCTGCCACGCTCTAGTCGGCCATGAACACAAGCTGCCTTTACTGGTTCAGCGTGGTGTCGCCATTTTTGGCCTGACTCACTCACTCCACAACGCACTTGCCGACTCTTCTACCGACCCGCGCAAAGGCCGTGGTGGTCTCACCGCCCGCGGTATCCAGTTCGCGCATGAGGTATACCGCGCAGGCGGTTTGATCGACGTGTCCCACGCGTCCGACGAGGCGTTCGCGGACATCGCTGCTGTCGCTTTGACGCACAAGGCACCGCTATTGGCGACACACTCCAACACGCGCGCGCTCACCGCTCATCGGCGCAACCTCACCGATGACCAGCTCCGCGCAGTCGCCGCCAGCGGGGGTCTGGTCGGAATCGCATTTCACAGCCGGCTACTGTGGACAGGCCGAGGGCCAGCGAGCACAGCCGACGTTGTGCGCCATATCCGTCACGCGATCGAGATCGCCGGGCCTCGCCACGTCGCCATTGGCTCCGACTTGGACGGCAAGATAAAACCTGCGCGAGGTCTCTCCACCCACGCAGGACTTGCAGAGCTCGCTCACGCGCTCATCGAGAGCGGCATTTCGCGCGAGACTTTAGGCTTAGTGCTGAGCGGCAATGCCCAGCGGGTACTCGCCCCCTTGCTCGCACAGCGTACGTCAATGCCTTACCTCCAATTGTGACGATAAAGCGTAAGACAAAGCCCACACCCCATCACTCGGCTGGACAGAGCTTGTTGGCTAAGAGCACCCAGATCGAGGCTTCAATCTAAGCCTCTGAAAGCAGATAGGCGATCGGATGGAGGTGCTCCCAATACCCACTGTCAACAAAGCAGCCATCTAGAAATTGTTTGGTGGAATCTATCTCTGGAAAAGCTGTGGCGTTTGCGAGGGTTTGACGTCTGTACTGATTGGTATGATCCGATTCCTGTCCCATTTGGTTTTCCTGGTTCTTGTGCCATTGGTCACCGCCAAGCTTGCCTGGTCCGAGGATTTCTCAGTTCTCGAGGAGCCAAGGATACTCCAAAATGCGGCGCTTCATATATCCAGCGCCAAGCAGCTTGGCATAGAGGCCAACCTGTACCTGAGCTTGCCTGCGGCACCAAGTGAGCAACCAGAGTTCCGCGATCGGCAGCAGCCATTTGCTCTTCGGGGGATTGGCAGTGCCAAGAAGCTCATGGGAAATGTCTGTGTGGATCACGTCTTCCTCGATTCGCCAGATGTAAAATGGACACCACAAAAACGAGGAGAGTCACTGGCCGCCAGATCCGCGGCTTTTCGCCGATTGCAAGAGATGGCTGATTCGCGGGGGATTGCCCTGCAATTCACCGAAGTGCAGAGAGTATTCGAGAGCGATTCGGTCTTCCCTATTGCGAGTTTTTCGCATTCGCTTTTGAGAGAGTACATTGCTCCTCCATTGTTTTTTGACAGCGCGGAGCTGGAACGCTGTCCGATTTATCCGTGTGATCAGAAAATACAAATGGTGCATGTGGCGAAAGTCGGACACTCCTTTGCTTTAGCAAAGACGAGAGGTTCTACGACCTGGATGGACGATGAGGTGGAAAGCGTGGTTGTCTATCTACGTCGTCGGCAGGTTGGGTATTACTACGACCCCGAAGTGGAGATTGCTGAGATCGAGCAGGTCGATCGGCCCGCAGTTTTTGCGCATGAAGTGCTACATTTGTTCGGGGCCGAGGACCTGTATTCGCCAATAGCGCGAAAAGCGATCGCCGAAGCGGGTTACGCCTCGGACATCATGTTGCAAACCAATCGATTGCTTGAAACGATCACGATTGACGCCTACACCAGTTACCTAATCGGTTGGAGTACAATCGTTCCACCACAATTGCCTTAACACGTCGTTAGAGAGGATCGTTGCATCCTACCAGGTAACCCAGGTTGGGCGTTACCACCGCCGCCACTCGAGCTTAGGGCCTCGGTGGGGCCTTGCTTATGTACCGGCGAATCCGATGTACGGAGCCCTTTGGTTTTGGATGACACCACAACTACGCTTTGCATACCCTTTTTTTTGTCCGACTAGAAGGTAACCTGCCCCGAGACATTCCGTTCCGTATCGGTAAAAAACGAAGGGAAATAGTTCATATTTAGGCGCTGCGAAGCTTGAATCGTTCGAGTTCCCGCTGCGTCTTGAGAAATTACGACCTTGCAGTGTTCAGTTCTTACGCTGATGTCCGGCTGCTCCTCGACAATGGTTCGTTCGGCGACGTGTACCGAGACCGACTGTGCAACGAGAGGGCGGTTGAGTTCCATCCTTCGGGCAGACTGAGGATTCACTGGATCTCCGGGCTCGCCGCCGGACATACTGCACTCCGAGGCTAGTAGGTCTAAACCATCCGCACTCACACTCAGAGTCAAAGTAGCCACCCCTACCATGCTGAATACGACAGTGCCATTGCCACCAGTGTTTACTCCCTGCCCGCTCATCGGAACCATGATCACTTGCTCTTGAAAACAGGAGCCACAATCGACGTCAAATCCACATCCCGTTGCATGGGTGTCGCAGAATACGTCGGCCTCGTAGCAGCTGATGGGTTCGCAAATGGAACACGCACCCAAGATGCACGTCATGCCCTCAGAAGAACACTCATCAGCATCCACAATGTGAGTACAACCATCTTGCATCACGGTGCAGATCGCAACGGTGTCAGAGTCGGCGCAGCTGCTTGTTCCTTCAACACAGACGTCCTCACAGGGGGCTGACTGCCCCGGGGTTGGTGCCATGGATGAAAAGTCCACCGCATTGTTATCCGTATCACTTTGCAGCGAGTCTCTGCCTATTGACGCTCCTGCCTCTGGATCCACGGCAGGACTCGTCTCGCCTCCGAAGGTCGAAAGATCGGAATGAACACCGTAACCAACAGCGTCTAGTTTTTCGTCATCGCGCCAAAGCTGCAACGAATCAGGTCCGTTGAGGAGATCGACTCCAGAATGCAATTGCATTGCGATTGCGGCCAAGTCTGTATTCGCGTTGGTGTGAGCAACGACGAAGAAGCCATTGGAAGACGAAAGGCCTTCCAGTTCGATGGTTCGATAGACATCTCCGTCAGCGCCGCTGATGGCGCGAAGTTGTAGACCGTCAAGTTGAACATTCGCTTCCGTGAAGAGTTCGATAAAGACCTGCGTCGAGTCTGGGCCGCTCGGATCATAAAAAACCTCGTTAATCTTCACGGTTGCTGCCGGCTTTGGGTTTAGCACTTCATCACAACGCTCGGCCTTGTCATCACAGCAGTCATCGTAACTCGTGCAGAAATCATCGCACCAACACGCCCCCAGAGATTTCTGGCCACAGAAGCCTTCACAGGTGTTCAACGGATTGTCGTCTTTCCCGGTGTCGTCGAGTGGGCCGCGATCCGGGGCATCAATCGGGCCGCTATCGGTATCGGGTAGCGCGCCACTCTCGCTCCCGCATCCGGGAGAGCTGGCGAAGAAAAGAGCAAGTAAGAATGTCGTGCGGAGGAGGGCTGTTAGGGTAGCGGTCATACCTACCTGGGTTCCAGGCCGGGCAGCGTCGCAACTATTTCTGACAATACTGCTATGGAGTGCCTTCGAGAAGGCGTCCCATGCTGATATCGAGTTCGCTTTGGACCAACCTCGCTATGCTCTCAAGCTCCGTGGGGCTGACACGCAGACGGTCGCGGAGAACAGCCTTTGCTCCGTCCGCAAGGGCATCCCGTGCTGCGACGACCCAACGAGCAGCAGTCGCCTTGTGCACGTTGTAGAGAGTGCCCAACTCACTACAGCTGAGTTGATCTAGATAGTGCTGTCGCAACAAATTGCGTTCCCGGATCCCGAGCGTAAGCAACGACTCTTGAAGCGCAGCGGCAAATTCCACACTGTACTTCTCCTTTAAAAGCCTCAGTTCAGGATCTACCTCGGTTGAGGGAAGTAGCTCCAATCCCTCCGCCTCGTTCGTCTTGCGGCGAGAGCGGGCCAAGGCAAGTCCTGTCCGAACCGCAGCCGTTCGCAGCCAAGCACCGAGGGGGCCTCGCCCTGCATACTTGTAGATTGATGGCGGGCCCGAGCTTGTGGGTACCAAGATCTTCTCCATCAAAATTTGCTTGGCTTCGTCAACCTCGGTGCTGCTCAGACCGATCTTGCGAAGTGATGCCACGATGTCGGCCTCGTACCGCTGATACAGTTCTTCTGGAAACCCGGGTTCTTGTGAACAGATTCCCCAGGCCAAAAACAGGTCGTCTACATGGAGCGTCTGCAATGATCTGAGCTCCTGTTCTTTGAGCTTTATTACCAGATGACTCGCAAACTCATCAAGGCTACCTTCGTAGGCAGGCCAGGAATCGCGGATTTGTACAATGGATGGGGCCGCCTGTGCCTGTGCCCCCTGATCTAGGGAGTCCGCGAGTAGAGCAATGGCGCTAGCATCCGACACAAGGCAATGAGATTGTACGCGCAGCTTAGAAATATGCCAAATGATATGCGACGGTAGTCGCGCCCAAGCCACTACTAACTACCCACACAGAATCCATGACCTGTCCCAACAACAACCGCATTAACGAATTTGTTAGTGGGGTGCTTAAAGGAGCGCCTCTGGTCACTATCGAGGAACACATTGACCAATGCATGTCCTGCCGTGAGTTGGTCTCGGTTCTCACGAAGCTGCGACAAGAGATGCTCGAATCTCAGGAGTTCCGGGTTGATGAGGTTGCCTGGCCCGTTCCCGAGCGCTACGAGATTTCCCATCTCCTGGGCCGAGGAGGCATGGGTTCTGTCTTTCTCGCCAAGGATCGCAAGCTCAGGAGGAACATTGCGCTGAAGATGATGCGCCCCCAGCGCTATGGAGACTCGGACACAACAAAGATGCAGGAACGCTTTGTTCAAGAGGCGCAGAATATGGCGCAAATCTCCCATCCTAATGTCGTGACCATTCATGATTACGGACACCATGAGGGGTACGCGTATATCGCGATGGAGTACGTTGATTGCCAAAGTCTAAGCGAATGGCTCCGCGAAGGTACTCCAAGTCTTGAGAAAATCACCAGCGTTCTCCTACAAGCCGGAGAAGGGTTGGTGGCAGCCCACGAGGCTGGACTCATTCATCGAGATTTCAAACCCGACAACGTACTAGTGGCCAAAGACGGCCGGGTGCTAATCACCGATTTTGGCCTCTCCTCTGGCGCAGCGATTCCTCTTGGTCGCGAAACGGGTGTTTCGGACAATCTCATCGGCCTTACACAGACCGGGATGATGCTTGGTACTCCAATTTACATGGCACCGGAACAACACCGTGGCGAAGTCGCGGATGAGCGAAGCGACCAATACTCGTTTTGCGCGAGCTTCTATGAGGCTCTTGCAGGTAGCAACGCTTTCGCGGGCGACAGCAGCAAGGGCCTCGCCGCCAACAAGCAAGCAAATAAAATGCGCCCGCTGCCGGCACGTCTCCCAAAATATCTTCGCGGACTCATCGAGAAAGGGCTGCGTGCTGATCCCGTAGAGCGCCACGCCTCGGTTCGAGTTCTTCTTAGTAGCATTTCGACAAAGCCCCAAAGACGCTACCTGCCATACTTGGGGGTAGCAGCAGTCGCGGCGGCAGCAATCGCATTTCTCACCTATAAAATGTGGCCAACGGAATCTAGTCTGGCCTCGCAGCCCGTAGTCGCAAATCAGACAATCCCTGTGGATGCGGCGCAGCACCCTGTGAATGCAAGCGAATCATCCGATGCCTCTACGCTGGCGGACACCGAGACTATCGGCAAGCCTGCCAACGCTGAAGAGCAAGTCTCAGCTCCGAGTCCGACGCCGGTTGTCATCGGCCCAAAACGACGGCCACCTCGAGGGGCGAAGAAGGTCGACGGTGCGCCTAGCAACAACACTAGTGCCTTAGCGGTAAAACCAAGGGCTGCAAGGCCTGGAGTTACAACACAAAAAACTACGACGCCTGGGTCTACAACACAAAAAACTAAGGCACCAGGCGCCGCAAGGCCCAAGCCGGTTGTAGCGAGCATCTCCGCCAGGACAACCATCGATATCGAAGGTGAGAATATTTCTCACACCGAGCGCTACACCAATTGCCTTTATTGTGACGTCTCCGATTCCGGGAGTCGGATGCTCTTGCGATTTCAGCAAGGAAAGGGCTACCTGGTCTGGTCGCTCTATCTTCGGGACGACTCCAAGCCTGGAACACAACCACTCCAGGGCTCAGGAGTGATTGGGGCAAGTAGCGTGTTTGTGGCGTTCTCATCACCAGACGCCGCATTTAAGGCCCGAGGCGGCTATAACAAGATCATAGCGTCTAAGAAGAGTACCGTGACCTTGTCAAAGGTTGACATGGTCCCTGGAGGACTCATCGTAGGCCGGGTCGATGCGTATCTGCAAAACTCCGAAAGCAAAGTTCAACTGCATATTGTCTCGACCTTTCGAGCTCAGGTACCCAGATAGCCGTCTTTGGACGTGGTGACTGACCAGTCGTCAAATCAATGTGCAGTAGCCTAGTTTGGGAAATTCAGATTTCTCCGCGACGCTCGATGATTGTGCGCACAGATAGGCATGACAACAAGTTTCTGCCGCCCACCCCGCAATTCCTCGCGCTTCCTCCCAGTAGCCGCGCTTCTTGCGACCTCTCTCACCGCTTCCTGCATGCTTTTGCAACCCAAGGAAACCACACCGCCTTCTAGTTCTAGGTCCCACCAGGCCAGAAGCGCCAACCTTTGCAGCGTTGAGGAAGGCCAAGAGCGCCTTGTATTTATGCCCAACGGCCAGTACGCCGGCTCGTGGGAGAGCGGCACAGGCATGCTCGAGTTGAAGGATGACCAGAGTTTCTTCCTTCGCTATAAAAATCGGTACACCGGATCGGAGACCCAGTGGAATGGGCGCTTCGAATGGAAGAAACAGGGGATCGGAGAAGTTCTGAATCTATGTGATATCCGAAAGGCGACAAACGCCAGGATGCAGGAAGGCACCGCTAGCCAAAGCACAGCGGTCTTTGGGATCAACCATGAGCGACACCGTTTCGAAGTGTCCTTGAGCGGCGTCGGCAAAATGGTCTTCAACAAGAAGGAGTCCTAACCATGCGTCCGATAGCAACTCAGCTCCTCGCCCTACTCCCTAGCATTGCCTTCTTCAGCGCGTGTGCAGGTAGCGGCGGCCTCGTCGAACGAAACGTTAGGTACCCCAAAGCAGGCGGCACCTCGAAGAAAGCCTTGGTACTCATGCCCATCGAAATCACGTCCGGTCGAACCCCGCTTCAGATCCCCGACAATGCGCAAGTCGCAATTACTTACACCAATAGCAAAGGCACCACAATCAAAACACAGGGCGTTGACAATGACGGTCCATCGATCGCACTCCTAATTGCCCCCGGCGCCTACCAACTCGTCGGGCTCGACGCCATCGCCACCATGTGCCCCGATGGTCGTGTCCGAACTACATACAATCAGTTCTTTCGCGAAGCCATCCCCTTTGATGTGGCCCCAGATTCAGTTTCCTACATCGGGCGTCTGCGCATTAGCACACGCTGTTTTAAGAAGTACACTGGCCGAACGATTTATAAACAACAGGGCAACAGTACGGTGGGGGAGAAAGAGTTTTTCTGGACCGTTGAATTTCTGGGAGCCCGGCGAAGCCCCGCTTTTCAAGCTGACCTCCCTGCGCTCAAGCAGGCCTACCCCAATGTCTCATGGGACACCGTTGAGGTTCATGACAAGAGTGGCCCACGCGCGAGCAACGGTTAGCCTTCTGAGAGCCGGACAAACCCGCTTCTAACGACAACTGCGCGGAGAGGCAGGTCAGTTAATCAGGTTCGGAAGTGCGGCACGGAGCTTCTTGATCTGTGCATCTGGAACTTGAGTGTCATTGAGGCCGAGAAGCTTCAAGGCCGTCATGCCCCTAAGAGGCGCTAGGTCAGTGACTTGGGTGCTGTTGAGGTCCAACCACGTTAGGGCGGTCAACGCCTTCAATGGAGCGAGATCCGAAACGTTCGTGTTCGTGAGTATGAGCGTATTTAGCCCAGTCAACCCCTCCAGGGGAGCGAGGTGCGTGACCTTCGTGCCACCCAGATCTAGGAGCTCCAACGCCGTCAGACCAGCAAGCGGCGTGAGGTTCGTGGTCGGGGTGTAAGCGAGCGTGAGGACCTTCAACACCGTCAGACCAGCAAGCGGCGTGAGATCCATGACTGTGCTGCCGTCGAGGTGGAGTTCTTTTAGAGTGTGAAGCTCCTTCAATGCCGTCAGATCCGAGAGGTTCGTGTTCAAGAGGGAGAGCTTCAGGAGCGACGTGAAGTTCTTAACGGGCGCCAGAATTAAGCCCTTGTAGTTGGCGCAATCGATCTCGGTCACGTCTCGCTCGAATGTCCTTCCACAAAACTCAATTGGCCCGGTAGAGAGTGTCTGTGTAACGCTGGCTGGCTCAGCTGCCTGCGTCGTCATCGCTGGCGGTGTAGCTGGAGCCTCACCGCCGATAGC